>JBOFLR010000348.1:0-10497 GCA_051657965.1 Dermatophilaceae bacterium | reverse complement strand
GCCGGTCAGCACTCGACGTCCGGACGGCATCCTTGTCCAGGCTCCGCGACGACTGGTTCAGACCTTGTCGGTCCGACCCTACTGTGAGATCGAACTGCCCCGATTCTCAGGGCGGTTCGCGGTGTGAACCGCCCGCCGGGGAGACTCAGGGGCAGTCAAGGTCGAGGGTAAGATCGTCGTAGCCAGCGGAAGGGGTACCTGATGGCTGATGAAGCCACCACGCAGCCGACTCAAGAAGAGATCGATGACCGTCTGGCGTTCGCCGACGCCGCTCTCGCGCTGGCTGGCCATGAGATCACCGACCCCGTGCTACGCGACATCGTTGAGCAGGCGGCTCGGCATGAACTGACGGGGGATGAAGCGCGCGCCGCGATCCGCCGCCACGTCCAGGGGGGCTGATGCCGCGCCGGCGCGTCTTTCGTACCTGGGACGACTACCTCATCCCAGGTACGACGGTGTTGCGCAACAAGTTCACCGGGCCGGGCAAGCCCCACGGCGAGCCGGACCCGGACGAACTGCGCGCGATGGAGGAGGCGTTCGCGCACACACGAATCCGAGAACTCCGGGAGGATCCGGTCGCGGGCCGATTCGACTACGACCACATGAAAGCGATCCACCGCTACATCTTTCAGACGTGTACGAGTGGGCCGGGCAGGAGCGGGTCGCGCCGGTCGGTCAGTTCATGGCCAAGGACGGGCACGCCTACTACGGCGCCGGGCCGCACTTGACCGCCGCGGCCGAGGCGGAGTACGCCAAGCTCGCGATAAGGATCTGCTCCACGGCCTCGAGCCGACCGAGTTCGCCGACCAGCTCGCGGAGCGCTGGGGCGAGATCAACGTCATCCATAGCTTCCGAGAGGGCAACACCCGCTCGCAGTTCGTGTTCTTCTCCCAGCTCGCGGAACAGGCCGGCTACCGGATCGACGCCACCCAGTTCACGCCCGGTGCGCCGTTGCACGACGAGTTCGTCGATGCGCGATTCCACAGCCAGGACACGGGCCGGAACGACCGGCTGGCCGCAGTGTTGAGGCAAGCGATCGACCGTCGTGAACGACACGACTACACGAGTCGGCCAGCCGACCAGGGAGAGACCTGGCGGTGGCGCGCGAGCTACCCGCACCCCGCGTCGTCCATAGCGTCGCAGCCGCGGCCGGCATCCGAGCCACTGAGACCGGTGGCTCGGACGTATCGAACGGGTGGAGGTGCCGAACCGGCCCTGGGCGAGGGAAGAACCTGACGCCAAAAGTGGACGCGACCAGCCCCATCCGGTTCGTTGGGGCGTCCACCGGCGCCCGGCCCTGCCGCTGGATGGTGACCGCGTCGACGAACCGCGTCCGAAGAGGCCCAGCCTCCTACCGGGGAGAGGGTCACGACCCCGTCCCACCTTGGGTAGGCACCCGGCGACCGGCACCCGGCATGGAAGGCTCTATGTGGTGTCCGCGACGACGGGCCATGACCGGAGGAGGTTTCCGCGGGTGAAGGAGGTTCTGCGTGTGGAGGAACGGGTGCCGGGCATCGGGGGCGTGACGGTCGCGATCGTGGGGGCGGGACTCCGTGGTCGGGACTACGCACGGCATGCCGCCGCGATCCCCGGATGCCGCGTCGTGGCGGTCGCCGACCCGCTCTCCGAGCGTCGCGACGAGGTCGCCTCGGAGCACGGGATCGCCCCGGGCCTGGTCTTCGCGGACTGGCGCGACCTGGCCGCCCGCGGCCGCATTGCGGACGCGGTGGTCGTCGCGACGCAGGACCGGATGCACGCCGACCCGGCGGTTGTGCTGCTCGACCTCGGCTATCACGTCCTGCTCGAAAAGCCCATGGCGCCAACCGAACCCGAGGCGGTGCGGATCGTGGAGGCCGCCCGGCGGGCGCGCGAGCGGGCCGGCGGGCGCCTGATCTTCGCGGTATGTCACGTGCTCCGGTACACCCCGTACACCCGAGCGCTCGTCGAGGTGCTGCAGACCGGCCGGATCGGGCGGACCGTGAGCGTCCAGCACCTCGAGCCGGTCAACTGGTGGCACCACTCGCAGTCCTACGTGCGGGGGCACTGGCGGCGTGCGGACGAGTCGGGCCCGATGCTGCTCACCAAGTCCTCCCACGACCTCGACTGGCTGGTCCATGTCATGGACGAGCCGGTGGTGCGCGTCTCGTCCTTCGGTGGGCTGAGCCATTTCCGGCCCGAGGAGCGGCCCGAGGGCGCGGGCGAGCGCTGCGTCGACTGCGCGGTCGAGCCCTCGTGCCCCTACTCGGCCGTGCGCCTGTACCTCGGCTGCCTGGGCGACCCGCGCCGGGAGCGGTGGCCGCTGGGCGTCGTGACAACGGTGCCCACCCGCGAGGCCGTGCTCACCGCGCTGGAGAGCAGCCCCTACGGCCGGTGTGTCTACCGGTGCGACAACGACGTCGTCGACCACCAGGTCGTGTCGATGGAGTTCGCCTCGGGGGCCACCGGAGTGTTCACGATGACAGCGTTCACCCCCAAGATGCGCCGCCGGACATGGCTGTTCGGCACCCACGGGTCCATCGAGGGCGACGGCACCTGGCTGCGGGTGACGGACTTCCGCGACGGCACGACCGAGAGCATCGACACGCGAGCCGGTCCCGAGGACTCGACGCCTGGTGGCCACGGCGGCGGGGATGTGGGACTGGTCCGGGCATTCGTGGCCGCGGTCGCCGCGGGCGACCCGTCGCTCGTCCCGTCCGACGAGGAGACCAGCCTCGCCACTCACCGCATCGTCTGGGCCGCGGAACGTGCCCGGCATGCTGGTACGGTCGAAGACGTCACTGTGAGAAGGGGAGCGGGGCATGGAACCTGACACCGATCCGAGTCGGCACTGGCTGATCTATCGCGACTACGAGTGGGATGCCGAGCATCGACCAGTCTCGACGCCGCGTCTTATCACCGACGAGATCGCCTCTCTCCAGGCGGGGCTGGACGCGGAGGTTCGGCCGTTGTCCGAGGAGGGTGAGCCGCCGACCCTGAGTACGGTGCGGGTGCTGACCCTGGCTGTGGTCCTGGACGAGTGCGCCGCGCGCCTTCGGTTGGCTGCCGAGCAGGGGAACCCCGTGGGTTCGCCCGAGTTGGCTGACCTCGCCGTCGCACTAGGCAAGGACCTGTACGGCTACACGTCGTTGCGGAGTTAGTAGTGGGTCATTCGGTCGCGGGGCGTGACGGTCCGATCCTATGGCTCGAATCGTCATGGGGAGGAGGCGGTGGCGGGCAGGTCCTCAGCAAGCAGATGGCCGAGTGGGTAGCGCGATCCGGCTACCGCGTGGTCGCTCGCGTTTCAGAAGAGGGACCGCATCCGCACGACGTCCCGAACCTCACGGTCAGCGGGATGAAGGCCTACCCCGGAATGCCACTAGCCGAAAGGTCAAGCCTCACCCGGACCGATGGCCTCCCGGAGTCCGTGTCGTGCCTGGTCGGTCATACCCGCTTCACAGGTGGAGCGGCGACATACCTCCAGGAGACCAAGTACCCCGGCGCCGTCCGGGCACACGTCGTGCACACCCTGGTCGGCAGCCTGGATGTGGCACGCACGCAGTTCCAGAGTCCCGCCGAACGCGCCGCAGGTCGTGCCGAGTCCGCGCGACACGAGGCCACGGAACTCTCCCTCGTCGAGGGATGCGATCTGGTCGTCGGTGTCGGCCCCGTCCTCGCCCGCTATGCGAGAGAACTCGTCGACCGCACTGGCAGCCGCGCACAGGTGCACGAGTTCGTCCCGGGGGTGGACATCCACGCGCAGCCGACTCGCGACCCTAGCGCTGGCGGTCGCCGTCTGCTGCTGTTCGGGCGGGCCGACGACCCTATCAAAGGCACGGACGTGGCCGCTCTCGCCGTCAGGGACCTTCGCCAGCGAGGACTCGACATAAGCCTGGCCGTGCGCGGCGCCCGGCCTGACGAGGTGGATCTCACGAGGAAACTACTGTCTCAGCTCGCGGGCGGCCCTGTGGAGGTTAAGGCATTCACCCCGGACCCGGGCGAGGTGCAGGCCGACATCCGTGCCGCCGACGTGGTGCTCATGCCCTCGCGCAACGAGGGCTACGGCCTCGTCGCGGCCGAGGCCGCAGGACACGGCATCCCGGTCCTGGTCTCCGGCTGCAGTGGCATCGGCGAGCTGCTCTCAGACCCCCAGCGAGTTCCCGCGCACCTCGGTGCCGGGTCGGTGGTGCCCATGACGGGCCAGGAGCGAGACGCGGCGCTGGCTGGGCTGTGGGCGGACCACGTCCAGGCACTCACGCAGGACATGCCTGCTGCCTGGGAGCGCGCCGGGGCCCTGCAGCAGCACCTGGGTCGCTCGTTTACCTGGCAGGGCGCGGCCGAACGCCTGACCACCGCTTTCAACGAGGTAGGCCTGGCGGCGCACGAGCGCGCCGCGGGGGCAGCAGCCCGACGCACGGCGAGCGCGGCGTTCCCGCACCCGTCGCCAGGCCGGTCCACCGCACCGGCACCCGGTACCGCAGATACACCGCGAGCCCCGAGAAACCTGGCGGCACGCGGCGCGAGCGCGGGGCACGAGATCGGCCGCTGACCTTCGCTGCTGGCATATCGACCCGTGAACCTGCCCACTACACCACCACCCGCCACACCGAACGCCTCGCCGAGACCGGGATCGCCAGCTCCGTTCAGCTCCGTCGGCAAATCCAACGACAGTGCCACTACGCTCAACAACAGACCCGACGCCCGTCGAGGTCTCATGTCATTACGTCTCCGGACACACTCCCGGGGCGGCTCGACCTGCCGGGAGTGACGACGATAGGGGGTGCACCAGTGGACTCATCACGGCGCGATCCCCGCGCACAAACTGGGCGCAACATGGATCGCTTTCCGCGACGAACTGCGCGAGGCCATCGCCTCGGGGTCGAACTTGAGCCCGCCACCGACGACGCTACCGGCCGACGAGGTGGCCGAGGGCGGCACCGACCGATGCCGCGCCTCGGGGGGCTCGTTGTCGTCACCGTGTGTGCGGCCCTGCTTCTGGGTGCGTGCGGTAGTACGCCTGACGCACTGCCCAGCAACCCGGCGACGGCCAGCCCGGTGACGGTTCCGACCGGGCTCACCCCTGCACCCACCGGCGTTCCGGAGCAGTACGACGATGGGCGCACCGGAGCACCGGCGCCGGGCTCGACGCTCGCTCTCCACGAGACCGCGCGAACGGACGCACTCGATCGCGGGCGGACGGTGATGAGCCTGTTCGCCCGGCGGACCGTGTCGGCCGAGCGGTGGCGGACTGACCTCGCGCCGTATTTGACCACCCAGGCCGCGCTGGCCTACCAGTACGTCGACCCGCGCAACGTGCCGCCGACCAAGGTCACCGGCACGGTGACGCTCACCCCGGCATCCACGCCGTTGGTGGCACGAGTAGCTGTGCCCACCGATGCCGGGGTCTACCTGGTCATCCTGTCGCGCACCGACGAGAGCCCGACCTGGCTCGCCGACCGGATCATGCCGCCCGAGGAATCGTGATGAGCAGTGAAGGCCACGGCTCGGGGGTGCGCAACGCAGGCCTTGCTCTCCTGCTCGTTCCAGCGTTCTTCGTGGTGTTCCTACTCGGGATCGTGTTCACCTCGTACTCGACCTCACAGGCCGACGGGTGCGGCCCGGCCGGAGGGGCCGCTCTCACCGTCGACCCGGCGAGCGTCCCTCCAGGACCGATTGCGGGCTACGGGCGTGAGCAGCTCGTCAACGCCGCTCAGATCATGCTCGCGGCGCAGCAGCTCCGCCTGAGCGCCCGCGACCAGCAGATCGGGGTGATGACCGCGATGGGCGAGTCCAGCCTCCGTGTCCTCGACCGCGGCGATGCCGTGGGCCCGGACAGTCGCGGCCTGTTCCAGCAGCGCGCCAACGGCGCTTGGGGCTCCTACGCGGACCGGATGGACCCGTTCACCTCGGCCACCAGCTTCTTCAAGGTCGAGATGACCATCGCAGGGCGCGAGGCGATGGAGCCGACCCTGGTGGCCCACACGGTCCAGCGCAACGCCGACCCCTACCACTACGCGCCGTTCTGGGAGCCCGCCGGCGCCGTGGTCACCGCTCTCGGCGGGATCAAGGACCAGGCCGGCGCGAGCAGTGCCGCCGGGTCGGCACAGTCCAGGTACGACCTCGGCCCGGTGCAGCCGCAGACCGCGACCGTGGCCAACACGGTCGGGCCGATGTTCGGCATCAAGACCGTTGGCGGCTACCGGCCGGCGACGCCCGACCAGCGCGACCCGAACGGGCACCCGGCCGGTCTCGCGCTCGACTTCATGACCAACGACATCCCCGGCGGCACCGCGACCGGTGACCGTCTGGCGAAGCACCTCCAGGACAACGCCGCCGACCTCGGCGTGAAGTACATCATCTGGCGGCAGCGCATCTGGAGCGTCGAGCGGGCTGACGAGGGTTGGCGGCCGATGACCGACCGCGGCTCGGTCACCGAGAACCACTTCGACCACGTGCACCTCTCCCTCACCGGCACCGGAGCCGCCGTCGGTGCGGACCCCGCGTGCACGGCCGGCGGTGTCGCCGGGGTGGTGGCGCTGTCCGGTTGGGCGGCGCCATCCGACGGGCCGCTCACCTCGGACTTCGGGCCTCGGTCCTCGCCCGGTGGCATCGGGTCGACATACCACCGCGGGATCGACCTCGCGCCCGGATGCCGGAAGCCGATCTGGGCCGCGAACACGGGCCAGGTCGTGCGCGCCGGCCCTGCGACTGGTCTGGGCAACGTCATCGAGGTCGACCACGGCTCCGGCATCTCGACTCGCTACGGGCACATGTACGACGACGGCCTGCTCGCGCGAGTCGGCGATCAGGTCAGGGCCGGGCAGCAAATCGCCGAGATCGGAAACACCGGCAACAGCACCGGCTGCCACCTGCACTTCGAGGTGCTGATGAACGGTCAGCAGGTCGACCCCGAAGCCTTCCTCGCTCAGGTCGGCGTCACCATCAAGTAGTTGGGACAGAACCCCATGCAGAACACCGCAGTCGTCCACCCCGATGGGACCGGCACCCTCACCCTCGGCGACCAGGAGCCGGCCCACGTGACCGCCGGCAGCGTCGAGGAGGCTCGCCGCGAGCTGCTCCGCCTGGTCATCGACCACGCCCGAAGCGTCGACGAGCCCGTCGAAGTGGTCGCCCGCGACCCCAATGCTGAGCACCACCTGAATGTCGCCCCGGACGGCACCGTGCAACCAATCACCAACCCTGCGCCCCTGCCACCACTGGCCTCGATGGCCGAGGGCACGCAGCAGCCGGCCACTCACCCCGCAACGACCAGGCGAGAGGCCCACCGCAGGAGCAAGACACAGCAGCCGACCGTGATGACCCGCCGCGAGGCTCGTGAACGGTCCTTCCTCGCCGACGCGCGGATGAGCGCACCGCAACCGACCGGCTGGAAGGCCGTGCTCGCCCGCGTCGGGATCAAGGCCGCGCCGACAACCCGAGAGGTCGAGCGCTGGGAGGACGAGCGCGCGATATCACAGCACTGGCCGGGCCCGCGCACCATCGCCGTCCTCAACGGCAAGGGCGGGGCCGGGAAGACCCCGGCGACCGCGCTGCTCTCGGCCATGTTCGCGCGAGCCGGTGGATCAGGCGTCCTCGCCTGGGACAACAACGTCACCCGAGGAACCCTCGGATGGCGTACCGAGTCGGGCCTGCACGAGTCCACCGTGCTCGACCTCATCCCCCACACCGACCAGCTGCTCACCTTCGACGCACGCGCGGCCGACCTGGCCGCATTCGTACACCACCAGACGATCGACAAGTACGACGTGCTGCGGTCCAACCCGCTGCTGCTCTCGACCGAGCAGAAGCTCACGCCCGACCAGCTCGACGCCGTGCACGGAGTCGCCGCGAAGTACTACCGCCTGATCATCATGGACTCCGGCAACGACGAAGGCGACGCCCTATGGCTGCGGATGATCGACCACGCCGACCAGCTCGTGGTGGCCACGACCACCCGGCCGGATCACGCCGAAGCCGGACGGCTCCTCTTGAACGCCCTGGCCCAGCGCGACGAGCACTCCGCCCGACTCGCCGACCAGGCCGTCGTCGTCGTCTCCCAGGCCGACCGCGAGGAGGCCGACGCCGCCTCGATCGCCCAGGGGTATGATGCCCTCGCCCGATCCGTCGTCACCATCCCCTACGACCCCGCCATGCGCCAGCAATGGCTCCGCGTCGACAACCTCGCTGCAGCGACCCGCCGCGCCTACCTCCGGGCGGCTGCCGAGGTCGCCGCCGGCCTGTGGGCGCTCCCGAAACTGGGCCCGCCCGAAAGCGCGGCAAGTCGCTACCGGTCGAGCCGGTAGGCAGTTTCTGACTGGTGTGGGGAGGACTCCGTGACCGGGGACGCACGGGTAGGGCAGACCTCCAGCGCCGAGGCGGAGCGGGCTCGCTGGGTCGAGGATGCAGTGCACA
The DNA here is from genome assembly GCA_051657965.1 of Dermatophilaceae bacterium. Taxonomy (GTDB): domain Bacteria; phylum Actinomycetota; class Actinomycetes; order Actinomycetales; family Dermatophilaceae; genus JBOFLG01. Next base: position 2,109 of record JBOFLR010000348.1, on the reverse strand, counting down.
GTGTGCGCATGGAGAGCATGGACCTTCCACCGGAAGACGCAGCCGACGCGGGCGAGTACGTCGCCGGGCGGATCACCTCCGAGGAGTACGGCCGCCGGACCCGTGCCGCTACAGCGTGCCCGCGGGCATCACCACCAGTGGATGCGGCGTGATCGCATCTCAGGACAGTCAGCCCTCGACGTGGCCCGATTTCACCACTCAGCCCGAAATACACCGATCGGGTCCGCGATCCGCCTGGGCTGGTCGAGCACGAATGACAAACAGCATCGGTCGGCAGCAGGAAGAAAGAATGACCATGAGTATGCGGAAGAGCGATGGCATCGACGAGGCTCTACAGCAGGCGATCCAGCTAGCCACCACGGTGGCCGTGCGGATGGGCTAGCAGATCGACCGGCTGCGTGAGCAGCAGGTCCGTGAGGCTCCGGCTCACGGCGAGCACGCTGGCCACGAACCGGCCGACCTGATCACCCCGCCGGAGCAGCAGGCCCCGCAGGTCGAGTCTGACGCCGAATATGGGCGCGCGGCGGAGTTGCCCGAGGATGCCGGGTCGGCCTACGACACTGCCGAGCGCCCCGAGGCGATGGCTCGTGGGCTCGACCACATCGAAGATCGGGTGGCCGTTGACGCACGGCTTCAAGCCGACGTCGCCCAGGGCCAACCCGCCACTGGAGCCGTCGCCAACGCGACAGGCAACGCACCGAAGGCCCGCAGGACCAGAGGTAGCGAGCCACGTGCGCGCGCGATCCCGCGGCTCGGACGGTCACGGTGAGAACTCCGATGGAGCGCGCCCGGCACCCGGGTGAGCATGTCGAGCGGATGACGGGCCTGGCGGTGAGCACCACAGGGTCGATCGAGGGCCCTCGCCTGCGGACGGCGCGCTGGTCGCGGTCGCTGCGTTGATGGGTCTTCTCTGTGACGGCCAAGAGAGCGGGGGGAGGAGTTGAGCGGCGACTCGGTGGTGGGCTCGTTGCGGCGCCCCTGGCGGCGTCCCCGACCTTGCCTACCGGCGTCCGCTGCGACACCCCGGTTCCACCGCGTGTCGCGCCGATGCCGGTAGGCAAGGTCGGGGAAAGGTCAGCGGAAGGCGGGCTCGCCGGTGAGGGCCTGGCCGATGACGAGCGTGTGCATCTCCACGGTGCCCTCGTAGGTGAGCACCGACTCCAGGTTGTTCGCGTGCCGCATCACCGGCCACTCGCCACTGACCCCGTTGGCGCCGAGGATGGTGCGCGCGGTGCGGCAGATCTCGATCGCCTTGGTGACGTTGTTGTACTTGCCCACCGACACCTGCTCGGGGCGCAACCCGCCGGCATCCTTACGCCGGCCGAGGTGCAGGGCGAGGAGTTGCCCGAGCTGCAGCTCGACCGCCATGTCGGCCAGCTTGGCCTGGGTCAGTTGGAAGCCGGCGATCGGCCGGCCGAACTGGTGCCGATCCAGCGAGTAGCGCCGCGCCGCCTCCAGACTCGACCGGGCCGCGCCGAGCACCCCCCACACGATGCCGTACCGGGCCTCGCTCAGGCAGGACAGCGGGCCCTTCAGCCCGCGCACGCCGGGGAGCACGGCATCCGCGGGAAGGCGCACGCCCTCCAGGGTGAGCTCGGCGGTGACCGACGCCCGCAACGACATCTTGCGGTACATGGTGTGCGCGGCGAATCCCGTTGTCGCCGTAGGCACGACGAAGCCGCGGATGCCGCCGTGCTCCTCGCCGGCGTTGGCCCAGATCACGGCGACGTCGGCGACCGAGCCGTTCGTGATCCAGGTCTTGCCCCCGTCGAGCACCCAGTCGTCGCCGTCGCGGCGGGCGCGGGTGCGCATCGAGGCCGGATCCGAGCCGTGGTCGGGCTCGGTGAGCCCGAAGCACCCGATCGCCTCGCCGGCCGCCATGCGCGGCAGCCACTCCTGCTTCTGCTCCTCGCTGCCGAACGCGTGGATCGCCTGCATCGCCAGACTGCCCTGCACCGAGACCATCGAGCGGATGCCGCTGTCGCTCGCTTCCAGCTCGAGACAGGCGACCCCGTAGTCGACCGCCGACATGCCGGCACAGCCGTGGCCCTCCAGGTGCATGCCGAGCAGGCCGAGCGCGCCGAACTCCTTGGCCAGCTCACGGACGAC
>JBOFLR010000347.1:0-4742 GCA_051657965.1 Dermatophilaceae bacterium | reverse complement strand
CCGCCGTCGACATCTCCCCCGTGGCGCTGCGCCGGGTCATCGATCACGCAAGCGCCGCCGGCGTCGCCGACCAGATCACGGTGCGCCGACACGAGCTCGGCGTGACGTTCCCGGAGGGCCAGTACGACCTGGTCAGCGCTCGGTTCCTCCAGGCACCCGCCGAGGTCCGGCTCGACCGCGACGCGGTGCTCCGGCGGGCCACCGGAGCGGTGGCCCCGGGCTGCTGCTGCTGGTGGTGGAGCACGGCGCGATGCCACCCTGGGCCGGGGAGCACCACGCGGCCCATGACTTCCTCACGCCGCAGCAGACGCTCGCCGCGCTCGCCCTACCGGCGGATGCCTGGGACCTCGAGCGATCCGGCGCATTCGAGTGTGAGGCGAGCAGGCCCGACGGGCAGCGAGGCATGCTCGTCGACAACGTGATCGCCGCCCGCCGCCGCTGACGGCAGGACCCTCCGCACCCCAGTCATGCTTGCAGAGCCCACCCATCTCAACTCCGGTATGGCTGCCCGCCGCATTGCACCGGACGACGATCGCCTGGTTCTCGACCGCCCGCGCACGACTCAGCAGCGACCAGTGACCCACTCGAGCAGGCAGTCCGTCGATACCGAGAACATCTCGGCGCCGACCACGGACAGGACGGGTCGACCACCCGTTGCGTTCATCGTCGACCCTTGCGGTGTCGCACCACCGGAAAACGCGGGCCGGGTCCGTACTTCACAGCAGTTCCGCGAGTCTGCGTCGAGACCCGAGTCAGGATCTCTCGCCCGACGAGGTCTCGGAGCAGGTCGCGCGCTTGGTAGACGTCGATGTCAAAGAGTCGCTGCAGCGTGCTGTTGTTGATGGTCTCGTAGTCGCGAAGGTGATCGATCACCTTCCGGTCCGTCTCGGCGACACTGCGACGGTTGTACGTCACTGCATGGCCGAGCACAGCAAGCGCCGAGCCTCGAAGTCGGAAATTGGGATAGGTTCGGGTCAACGTGCCGGGAGTCGGTTCCACGAGCTCAGCCTCACCGTGCGCGAGGCGCTGCAGGACTTCCTGCGCCTGGGGCGCATCTCGTTGGATGAGTTCAGCAACAACCTTCGCATTCACCGTCCGCCTGGTGCATAGGGCCAAGAGAACCAGAAGCGCATCCGTATCGGAGCGCTCTGCCTCCGGAAGGTCCGCCACGAACTTGGCCAGCCGCAAGTTGGCAGGCCCTCCATCGAACTCGACCACCGTGGCGGGAACTGCGTCTCCGCGAACCGACAGCAGCGGTGTCGAACGCCCGCTGCGGATCATTTCGCGATACATGCGGTCAACACCCTGGCCCAGCTCCTCGGCAAGCCCGAGAGTGGTCATGGTCTTCGCCAGCCGCGGGAATCGTGGCCGGGAGCCGTGGGTGAGGATGTTGGATGGCGTAATGCCGGTGACCAGGGGTCCCGGTGACGCGACGACAAGTCGCTCGGGAGAATGCTCGATCTGGACCGGCGAGCCGTCGCGAAGGTCGCCATGAACCAGCGCATTGATCAGGGCTTCGCGAATCGCCACGAGTGGATAGTCCTCGACGAGCAGCTGTTGACCTTGAGAGCTCGTCGACGGTGCCGACGTCACCCGTGCCGACACGACGTCCATGCACTCGAGGAAGGCGGTCAAGAGTGGAGGTCGCCATCGCCTCACGAAGTCGGCCTCTCCGGATCGCGTCTTTCGGTGCTGGTACACCAACACTTCCCGCACGCCGTCCACTGGCGGGCAAAGCAAGAGCTCGGCGGCTCGTGAGAGGTTGCCTCCCTCGCTCGTGAGAGACAGCTGCTGCACGACCTCGGCAAGATCCAGGCGGCCAATTCTCTCCTGAGTCGGGCGTGCGGTCGACCGAAGAAGCGAGTAGAGCGCCGTCTCGGCGCCCGCATCCACCTCGCGGACCGTGCGCTCGCTGCGACCTGCGCTCCAGTCTCGGCCAGAGCGCTCCTCCGCCAGGAGCGCCACCTCAGCGGGCCGCATGGGCAGGCAGGTGTCATTGAGCCGCCGTAGGTGAACTCCTTTGCTGGTGCTGTAGACCTCGAGACCCTCGGGGACGGTGATGAGCAGCACCGACCGTCCCATCCGGATCGCCCCCTGGACATCGACCAGAAGGGGCGGACTCGTCAATGCATGGATCCGACCTCGTACATCCGCTGGCGTGAGCGAGGTTCCGACAAAGGAGTCGGGCCCGGTTCCTCGATCGGCCACTCCCAGCACGATCGTCCCGCCTGATGCGTTGGCGAAGCACACGGCCGCGTCAGCCAGATCAGCGCAGGTTTCGCGACTCGTCGGCTTGTCAGTCTTGAAGTCCAGCCACTCGCTCTCTGTCGCTCCGGCGGACGTGCGGCCTCGTTCGATGTCGTGCAGCACAGCGGTCACATCACGCATCCTTTGAGGACTCCTTTGAGGACTCCTTTGAGGAGAACGACTGTACGTCATCTACCTCAAAGGATACCTCAAAGAGCCTACCTACGATGGAGAAGAAGCCGACCAGTGTGAACAGGCAGACAGACCGGACGTCAGAGGCGGCGGTCTGCGAGGACCGGGAAGGATTCGCGGCAGATGGTGGTGGCGTCGAGGTCGAGCTCGACCGAGAGCACCTCCTGCCCGCCGGCGGCGGCCTCGGCCAGCACCTCGCCGGTCGCGGTGACCACCTGGCTGCATCCGCCCATCTCGACCCCGGCATGCGTGCCCGCCGTGTTGCACTGGATGACGACCGCCTGGTTCTCGACGGCCCGCGCACGACCCAGCAGCGACCAGTGCGCCACCCGCGCGGCCGGCCAGGCCGCCGGCACGACGAACAGCTCGGCACCGGCGTCGACCTGGCGCCGGTACAACTCGGGGAAGCGCAGGTCGTAACAGGTCGAGAGCCCGACCGGCACGAATGTGCCTGTGGCCGTAGGTAGTCGCACGACCGGCACCTCGGTGCCTGCCTCCATCAGTACCGGCTCGCCCGCCCCGAAGCCGAACCGGTGCACCTTGCGGTACCACGCGAGCATCGCGCCGTCGGCACCGAGGACGATCGAGGTGTTGGCCAGGTCACGACCGTCACGACCCCGCTCGGGAAGCCGCTCCACGAACGAGCCGGCGTGCAGCACGACGGATGCCGCCCGGGCGGCATCCGCCATGGCACGCGTCCAGGGGCCGTCGAGCGGCTCGGCCAGCTCGGCCCAGCGCCGGTAGCCGAAGCCGGTCGGCATCCAGAGCTCGGGCAGCACGACGAGGTCGTGGCCGGCAAGGCCGGCGACGAGTGCGCAGACCCGGTCGACTCGTGCGGCGGCGCACTCGTCGTCGCCGTACTCCAGCTGCACCACCGCGACACGCATACCCGCCATTGTGGCCGGATGCCGCTCAGCGGGTGGAGTCGGCCTGGTCGCCCGCCGTGCCGGCTGCGCCGGCCGTGCCGAGCTTGCCGAGCCAGGCGTTGTACGCCGCGAGATCGGCGTCGCCGTCGCGGTCGGCCTGCCGGTCCAGGCGACGGCTCTCGGCACCGTCGCGCCGCGCCCACTGCCAGGCCACGATCACGGCCAGCACCAGCGTCGGAGCCTCGCCGACCCCCCAGGCGATCTCCCCGCCGAGCTGCTGGTCGGCCAGCGGGTCGGGGCTCCACGGCAGGTTGAGCTGAGTGTAGAAGCCCTCGGCCAGAAGGGAGTCGCTGCCGGTGAGCGCCACCCCGAAGAACGCGTGGAACGAGATGGTGGCGAAGAGCACGACGAGCAGCATCAGCGGCGACCAACGCGGCACACCCGGGTCGGTGCCGATGAGCACCCACACGAAGAGGTAGCCGGTGAGCAGGAAGTGCGCGGTCATCAGCAGGTGGCCGGTGTGCGTGGTGAGCGCGAGCTCGAACGCGCCGGTGTAGTAGAAGACGGCGAGGCTGAAGAAGAAGAGCACCGCCGCCACCACCGGGTTGGCCAGTACCCGCATCACCCGGGAGTGCACGACCTGGAGCAGCACCTCGCGCGGGCCCCAGGTGCGGTCGGTGCGCGCGGGCAGCGCCCGCAATGCGAGCGTGACCGGCGCGGCCGGCACCAGTAGCAGCGGCACGATCATCGCGAGCGTCATGTGTTCGACCATGTGCACGCTGAACAGCACCCGACCCCAGATGCCCGGGCCGCCGAACGTGGCCCAGCAGAAGAGCCCCCACCCGGCGGCCCACAACGCGACCCGCCACACCGGCCACGCGTCGCCCCGGCGGCGCAGCCGGATGACGCCGCGCACGTAGAACCCGACCGCCAGCACCGCCACGGCGAGGAACAGCCAGTCGACCCGCCAGGCGGTGAACCAGTCGACGCCGCTCATCGGCCCGGGGTCGCGGTACCCCGTCAGCTCGAGCACACGGGTCTGCGCCGGCTCCTGCTCGGCCACCGGCGGCGGGGTACGGGCCAGGACCGCCGCCAGACCGCTCGCCGCACCCATGAGGGCCAGCTCGACGACCCCGAGGCGAGCGAACGCACGACCGTCGCCGGGGTCCGCCACGAGCCGGGTGGCGATGCCGCGGCGGTGCTGCCATCCGAACCCGCCGAGCACCACGAGGGTGAGCACCTTGCCGAGGAGCAGCAACCCGTACTCGGTGCCGAGGTCGTCGACGGAGTCGAGCCGGGTCGACGTCTGGAGCAACCCGGAGAGCGCCACCGCGACGTAGGCCCACCCGGCGAGCGTGGAGTAGCGGGCGACCGTGGGGCCGAGGTCGCGCCCGAGCGTGGGCCGCATCGCGATCAGGGCGAGCAGCCCGCCCACCC
>JBOFLR010000346.1:0-12935 GCA_051657965.1 Dermatophilaceae bacterium | reverse complement strand
GGCGGACGTTTCGCCGAGCGGGTCGGGGAGGTCGAGCATGTCGGCTCCACGCGCGCCCAGGTTCGCGTCGGCGACGTGCTCGTCAGCGTGCCGCTCGACGCGCTCCATCCGGCTGACACGGTGCATGCCGCTCGACCGTGAACCATGCGTCATGGTCGATCTCGACAGTGCGCCGCTCGGCCCGAGGCCGTCGAGGCGGCCGGCCGGGCGTGAGGGCGCTCACGTCACGGTGCGCTCGGTGCCGCCACGGTCAGCCGCGAGAATGTCCCCGTGACAGAGCAGGTCGTCCGTGTCGACAGATCCCCAGACGCTGGCTCGGCTGTCACCGGCGGTGGTACGGCTGCAAGCGAGTACCGCTTCACCGGCTGGCAGGCGCCCGCCGAGCGCCTCGAGCGCGCGTTCGTCCTCGCCGGCGGCGGCGCCACCGGGATCGCGTGGGAGGCCGGCATCATCGTCGGCCTGCGCGACGGTGGCGTCGACGTGCGCACGGCCGACACGATGATCGGCACCTCCGCCGGGTCGATGGTCGCGGCGCACCTGCGGGTCGGCACCGACGAGGGCAACGCCTTCGCCCGCATCCGCGACGGGGTGCCGCTCGCCGGCTACGGCCGCCTCGGCCCGTCGGATGCCGGCCGGTACCTTCGCGCCCAGCTCGCCGTCGACCCGCAGCGCCGACGCGCCACCGTGGCGCGCGCCGCGCTCGCCGCCGTCACCGCTCCGGAGGCCGACTGGGTCCAGGCCATCGGGCTGGGCCTCGCGGACCGGCCGTGGCCCGAGGGGCGCCTCTGGGTCACGGCCGTCGACGCCGACAGTGGGACCTCGGTGGTGTTCGACAACGCGAGCGGCGTCCCGCTCGACCGTGCTGTCGCTGCCAGCTGCGCCGTGCCCGGCATCTTCCCGGCGGTGGACGTGGCCGGCCGACGGTACGTCGACGGCGGACTCCGCAGCATCGCCAACGCCGACCTGGCCGCCGGCCACCGACGAGTGCTCGTGCTCTCGCCGTACCCGGTGGCGCCGCACCTGCGGGACTGGCCACCCGCTCAGCTGTGGGCGCTACGGCGACGACGTGCGCGCACCCACCTCGTCGTGCCCGACGCCCGCGACCTCTGGGCGATGGGCACCAACCCGCTCGACATGCGCCGCGGGCTGGGCACCTTCGAGGCGGCCCGCGAGCACGGTCGTCGCATCGCCCCCCGCGTCGGCGACATCTGGGACGCCTGAGCCCTGGCGGGGGTGCGCTCAGCGACGGCGGGCGCGGCCGGGCAGCGGCATCGACCGCCGCCCGTCGCGCAGATCGCGGCCGGCGCCGCGGAGCACTCGCAGGTAGACCGGGCGCAGCAGCCGCTTGGCGTACCACGCGTAGGTACCGTCGAGGTCGGTGAGTACCACGGCCCGGCCGCGGTCGACGCCGCGTAGCGCGGCCGCCGCCACCTGGTCGGCGCTGCGGCCGGCCTCCAGCACGAGGTCGCGTCCCGAGGCGTCGAGCTCGGTGTCCGCGCCGCGGAACGACCTGGTGAGGTTGCTGCGGAAGAACGACGGGCACAGCGCTGAGACCCGGACCCCCCACGGGTGCAGCTCCGCGTCGAGTGTCTCGCTGACCGCGACGACGGCGGCCTTGACCGCGTTGTAGGTCGACATACCCGGCCCGTGCACCAACCCGGCGAGCGACGCGGTGTTCACGACATGACCCGACTCCTGCTCCTTGAACAGCGGCACGAACGTGCGGCAGCCGCGGACCACCCCGAGCAGGTTCACGTCGACGATCTCCTGCCACTCCGCCATGGTCGCCACGTCGATCCGCCCGGTGCCCGCGATACCGGCGTTGTTGAACAGCAGGTCGAGCCCACCCCAGCGTGACTCGACCTCGGCCCGTACGCGCGCCCAGTCCGCATCGGAACGGACGTCCAGGCTCGCGTACCGCACGTCCGGTGGCAGCGCAGCCGGGCGCTCGGGCGACATGTCGGTCGCCATGACCTCGTCGCCGCGTGAGTGCAGCGCCCGGACCAGCGCCAGGCCGAGTCCGGATGCCGCCCCGGTCACCAGGGCCCGTCGGGGCCGCGGCGGTGTCGCGGGACGCGGCGAAAGACGTGGCGTTGTCCACGCCGAGGGCTGGCGCGACGTCATCCGACCGACACCGCCCGCGCCGCGTTCCGGGCGATCGCCTCGGCCATCTCGGCCCGCCGCGGACCGGGCAGGTCGTGCGCCATGTCGGGGAACATCAGCAGCCGCGATCCCGGCACCGCCCGTGCCGTGGCGATGCCGCCACTGGGCTGTACCAACCCGTCGCGCATGCCGTGGATGACGAGCGTCGGCACCTGCACCTCGCGAAGCCGAGGCGTGCGGTCGGGGCTGGCGAGGATGGCGAGCAGCTGGCGCACCGTGCCCAGCGGGTTGGTGCTGCGCGACACCGCCTCGCGCACCATCGCCGTCATCTCGGCCTCGTCGAAGTGCGGGCCGGAGATGATCTTCCAGCCCTGAACGCCGAGCCGCACGGCCTCCTCGGGGTCGGTGGGCCGCGGTGTGGTGAGCGAGACCGCCATGGTCGGCAGCAGACGCAGCGCCACCGACCCGTGCCGGCGATTGCCGGTGTTCGACATGATCGACGTTAGGCTGAGCACGCGCTCGGAGTGGTCGATCGTCAGCTGCTGCGCGATCATCCCGCCCATCGACGCGCCCACCACGTGCGCACGGTCGACGCCGAGATGGTCGAGGAGCGCGGCGGCGTCGCCGGCCATGTCGGACAGCAGGTAGTCGGAGGACGCCAGCCGCCGGTGCACGAACGCCTTGATCACGCTCGCCCGGGTCGGGGCCGGGCCGGTGCTCTGGCTGGAGAGTCCGATGTCCCGGTTGTCGAGGCGGATGACGCGGAAACCACGCCGGGCGAGGTCGTCGACGAGGTCTCGTGGCCACCCCACGAGCTGGGTGCCGAGACCCATCAGGAGGAGCATCGGATCGCCGTCGTCAGGACCGTCGACCTCGTAGCCGATCTCGACGTCACCGCATCGTGCTGTCGCCATGCGGGTGAGTGTGGCATCCGGCGCAGGGCCTCCGCGACGACTTCGTGGCCGTGGCTAGGGTGGTCCGGTGACCGAGCAGCTCACCCTCGTCGTCGTCGGGTTGTCGGTGGTGCTGCTCGTCGTCGCCTCCGGGTACGCGCTGCGCGATCGTCTCGTCGACGACTGGCTGCTCGGCATGGCCGCCCTGGTCGAGCTGGCCGTGGTCGCTCAGCTGGTGCGCGGTGTGGTCGGTCTCGGCGAGATCGGCGACGGCACCGAGCGCGCCACCTTCCTCGCGTACCTGGTGTCGCTGCCGTTCGTGCCGGTCGGCACCGCGTTCCTCGCCATCAAGGAGAAGTCGCGGTGGTCGATGGGCGCGGTGGCCGCAGGAGCGTTCGCCGTGGCCGTGATGACGGTGCGGCTCCAGCAGATCTGGGTGAGTAGTGCCTGACCCGGGGCGCCGGCGCGCCCTGGGCGGCCCGGGGGTGCTCATCGTGCTGGTCTACGCCGTGCTCGCGTTGGCCGCCACCGGCCGTTCGGCGGTGCAGCTCGCCCTGGAGGCCGAACGCGCGCCACTGGCGTATGCGCTGTCGGCCGTCGCAGCCGTGGTCTACCTGTTCGCCACCTGGTGTCTTGCCCGCGGCGGAGCGTGGGTGCGGCCCGGCACCGTCGCCTGCGCGATCGAGCTGGCCGGCGTCATCCTCGTCGGGGCAGCGTCCTACCTGGTGCCGTCGGCCTTCCCGGACCGCACCGTCTGGTCGCATTTCGGCGCCGGCTACGGGTTCGTGCCGCTCGTGCTGCCGGTGGTGGGGCTGTGGTGGTTCCGGCGAGTCGGTCGCTCGGACCGGGCCGGCGCTGCGGTCACGAGCCGCTGACCAGCGCGGTCTCGTTCGCTCCGGGTGCCGACCGGTCGCCGGCAGGTTCGAGCACCAGCACGGGGATCCGCCGGGAGGTCTTCTCCTGGTACTCGGCGTACTGGGGAAACGCCGCGACGCACCGCTCCCACCACCGATCGCGCTCCGGTCCGCTGATCTCCCGGGCGGTCGCCGGCCATGCTTCGGTTCCGTCCTGGAGGATCACCTGAGGGTTCGCGAGGAGGTTGGCGTACCACTGCGGGTGGGTCGGCGCACCCCCCTTGCTCGCCACCGCGGCGTAGACGCCGTCGTGTTCGACCCGCATCAGCGGCACCTTGCGGGTCGCGCCGGTACGTGCACCGCGCATGGTGACCAGGACCACCGGGCGATCCATGATCGAGACGGCGCGGGTGTCGCCCGCGGCCTCGATGGCCTCGACCTGCTCGCGGACCCAGGTGGACGGGCTCGGGACGTATTCCTCGTCGTTCATGGGTGCCTCAACTCCGCTCCGTCTCGGCTTCTTCCACCTGGTCGACCGCGCCGGCCAGCACGTGCACCGGTCGACGCGAGGCTGTTGAGTTCGCTACCCCGAGAACGACGGACACCGAGAGGCGCTCGCGCGGGGCGAGCGGGGCGGCATCCGTGAGGCCGTGGTGGTGCACCGGGCACCGTTCGCGTGTAACGTTTCACGACGATCGGCTCCAGCAGCCGACGCGGACCGGCGACAGCAAAGGGGCTGACCGACGATGACTACGACCCTGCGACCTCGCTCTCGACGCCGTCCGATCCCGGGTGCAGCCGTGCTGGCCGCCGGCGCGGTCGTCATGGCCGCGCTCACCCCGGCACCCGCTGCGGCCCGGGCGATCCCGTCATCCACGGATGTCGCGGCATCCGCCGTATCGACGCGCGCCCCGTCATCCGTCGAACCGACCGATGTCACGTCGGCCGCTGCCGTGGACCCGGCCGCCGGTGCCGCCGACCTCGGGCCCAACGTCGTCGTCTTCGACCCGTCGATGCCGGTCGCCGAGATCCGTGCCGTGTTCGACCGTATCTACGCTCAGCAGGTCGGCGACGAGATGGGCAGCAACCGGTGGAGCCTGTTCTTCCGCCCCGGCACCTACGGCACTGCCGAGGAGCCGCTGCAGGTGACAGTGGGCTACTACACCGAGGTCGCCGGCCTGGGCGCCGACCCGGGAGACGTGCGTATCAACGGCAAGGTCGAGGTGTACAACCAGTGCGCCACCAGCGGAACCACGACGACCTGCAACGCGCTGACCAACTTCTGGCGCACCATCTCCAACCTCACGATCGACGTGAACGGCCGCGGTCAGAGCGGATGCCGCACAGCGGCGAATTTCTGGGCCGTCTCCCAGGCCGCCTCGATGCGCCGGGTCGACGTGCGCGGGGGCACCCTGTCGCTCATGGACTACTGCACCGCCGGGCCGCACTACGCGAGCGGCGGTTTCGTAGCCGACTCCCGAGCCGGCGTCGTCACCAACGGGTCGCAGCAGCAGTGGCTCACCCGCAACAGCGTGGTGGGCTCGTGGAGCAACGGCGTCTGGAACCAGGTGTTCGCCGGAGTCGAGGGCGCACCCGACGACGCGACGTTCCCGACACCGCCGTACACGACGCTCGAGACCACGCCGGTGAGCCGCGAGAAGCCCTGGTTGTATGTCGACGACGCCGGTCGGTGGATGGTCCGCGTTCCCGACGCCGGCACCGACACCCGCGGTCTCAGCTGGTCGGCCGGCTTGACACCCGGGCGCAGCCTGCCGCTGGCGGCGTTCCACATCGCCCGACCAGGCGACTCGGTGGCGTCGATCAACCGTGCCCTGGCACGTGGCAAGAACCTGCTGCTCACCCCGGGGCTCTACGACGTCGACCGCAGCATCGAGGTGCGCCGGGCGCGCACGGTCGTGCTCGGGCTCGGGCACGCCACGCTCACCGCGGTGGACGGTGCCACCCCGCTCAAGGTCTGGGACCGGCCCGGCACGGTCGTCGCGGGGCTCACCGTGGATGCCGGTGCCGAGCTGTCCTCGGCGCTGGTACGGGTCGGCGGGCCGGGCAGAGGCGGCGGGCCGGAGCCCGGGCGGTCGAACGCCCGCGACCCTCTGACGTTGTCGGACTTGTACTTCCGAGTCGGCGGGCCGCACATCGGCAAGACCGAGCGGGGGCTGGTGGTCGACGCCGACCACGTCCTCATCGACCACACCTGGGTGTGGCGGGCCGACCACGGCCTGGAGGACTTCAGCGGCGGCGTCCTCGGCGACGATGAACGCTGGGCCGTCAATACCGGGACCACCGGCGTGATCGTGAACGGCGACGACGTCACCGCCACCGGGCTGTTCGTCGAGCATTTCCAGCAGCACAACACCGTCTGGAAGGGCGAACGCGGGCGGGTGGTGCTCTACCAGAACGAGCTGCCCTACGACCCACCGACGCAAGCCGACTGGACGATGCCCGACGGCACGCTCGGTTGGGCCGGCTACCTCGTCGACGACCGGGTCCGGACGCACCGGCTCTGGGGTGGTGGCGTCTATGCGTTCAACCGGAACAACCCCGACATCGTCACCGAGCGAGGGTTCCAGGTCCCGGACACCCCGGGAGTGCAGCTCACCCACGTGCTCACCGTCAACCTCACCGCCGGTACCATCCGCCACGTCGTCAACGACACCGGATCGCAGGTCGACAACACGAACACCGGGAGGCCGTCGTACGTCACCGAGTACCCCTAGACCGAGCGGAGGGCGACGTCGGGGACGCCTGCTGCTCTCCGGGGCGAGGGTCGACCGACGCTTCCCGGGGCACCCCGCGGTCGGCCGGCTCCCGGGGCGACGGCGGCGCGTCATCCGGCGACGATCCGCTCCCGAGCATGGTCCTCGTCCCGTCGGGCACCTTCCTCATGGGGTCGGACAGCCCGCAGGGCAACCGCGGCGACGGCGAGACGCCCGTCCGGCAGGTCTCGCTGGACGCCTTCGAGATCGGGCGTTTCCCGGTCACGAACGCCGAGTTCGCCCGGTTCGCCGACAGCACCGGGTACGTCAGCGGTGCCGAGCGTTTCGGATGGTCGTTCGTCTTCGCACGGTTCCTCCCGGCGGACCTGCGCCGGGGGGCGGAGCGCCCGCCCCAGGCGCCGTGGTGGTGCCGCGTCGACGGTGCTGACTGGCGGCATCCGGAAGGCCCGCACAGTGACGTCGCCGGGCGAGCCGTCCATCCGGTGGTCCGCGTCGACCACGCCGACGCCTGCGCGTTCGCCGAGTGGGCCGGGATGCGCCTGCCGACCGAGGCGGAGTGGGAACGGGCCGCTCGCGGTGGTCTCGAGCAGGCCACCTATCCCTGGGGCGACGAGCTCCTGCCTGGCGGCGAGCACCGCTGCAACATCTGGCAGGGGCGGTTCCCGGTCTCGAACACCGAGGACGACGGCTATCTCGGTACCTCTCCGGTCGGTACCTACCCGCCGAACGGCTTCGGCCTCCACGACGTCGCCGGCAACGTCTGGGAGTGGTGCGCCGATCGATGGGGCACCGACCACCCGTCCGGTGGAGGGCACGATCCGCGCGGTCCGGCCGCGGGGAGCTCGTACGTCATGCGTGGCGGCTCCTACCTCTGTCACGACTCGTACTGCAACCGGTACCGGGTCGCGGCGCGTACACACAACGACCCGCAGTCCGCGGCAGGAAACCTCGGCTTCCGGGTCGCCCGTCGTGTCGCCGGGTGATGACCGACGCTCGATGCTCGTGCGGTAGGGCCGTCCAGGGTCGCCGGATAGGCCTGCCTGCCTCCCTTGACCCGGCGCGACATCGCACCTACCGTGACTGAATCGATTCATCGCGAGCGGTTCGTTACCGGATGCCGCGTCAACGACGACGAGGGAGCCCCCATGGCCGAGGTCACCGTCCCCACCACCGAGCCCGCCGCCGTCGGCCGCCGTGCCGTCCTCGCCGGGCTGGCGGCATCCGGCCTCGGGGCGACCGTCCTGGCCGGGGGCGAGATCGTCCTGACCGCGAGCGCGTCCGGCGCGGACGATGTCGAGCTGCTGCCGCGAGTGCGGCTCACCCCTCTGGTGACGTCGGTGACCGGGGTGGCCGAGCCGGCGGTCGACCTGGCCGGCACCTGGGAGTTCCTGCACGCGGTGCCCGGCGACCTCGCCGGCGACCCCGTGGGGCTCAGCGGTTGGGGACCGGTCGAGGTCCCCGGGCAGTTCGCGTTCCAGGGATACCCCCGGATGCACCGGATCATCGGTACCCGGGTCGCCTACCGGCACGAGTTCGCGGTGCCGGCAGACTGGGCCGGGAAGCGCGTGCGGCTGCGGCTGGACTGCGTCAACGGCCTGGGTCGCTACTGGTGCAACGGCACCCCGGTGGGCACCACCGAGTCGGCGTTCGTGCCCGACGAGCTCGATCTCACGGCGGCGATCCGCCCCGGCGAGACCAACGTGCTGTCGATGACCGTCGAGGTGAGCGAGCTGACCACCTGGGCGCGGCGCGAGATGGGCGCCATCGCCCGCCCGGTGGGTCTACAGGCCCTGCCGGCGGTGAATCTGGCCCGCCTGCACGCGCAGTGCCGCGTGCTCGATCGGGGAGACGTCGACCTCACCCTGCTGCTGGCGGTCGAGAACGCCACCGGCGAGGACGCCGACGCGCTCGACGTCGAGCTCGAGCTGCGGCGCATCGACGGCAGGCCGGTGCCGATCGGGCGGGAGCGGGTGAGCCGGCTGGCCACGGTGGCCGCCGGGCAGACGCGCGACCAGGAGGTGACCGTCCGGCTGCGCCGCCCGGACCTGTGGTGGCCGGAGTCGCCCCAGCTGCACGTCATCCGGGTGACCCTGCGCGACCGCGGCACCCGGCTGATGCAGGCCGAGCGGCAGATCGGGCTGCGCGAGGTGCGCATCGACGGCGACCGCGTGCTGCTCAACGGCACCGCCCTCAAGCTCCGGGCGGTCAACGGCACGATCACCCGCCCTGGCTACGACCACTTCCCGCCGGTCGAGGCGGTGCGCGAGGACCTCGACCTGTTCGCCGCGGCGAACCTCGACTACACCCGCCCCTGGCCCACGCCGGGGCGCGACTACGTCGACCACTGCAACCGGATCGGGATGCTCACCCAGGTGGCCTCGCAGACCGCGCTGATGATCTACGACAAGGGCTACTTCGGCGACAGCGGCAACACCGACCGGTTCGCCGATCAGTACGTGCGTCAGGTGGCGTTGATGGTCGAGGCCTACCGCAGCGACCCGGCGGTGCTCTCGTGGAGCCTGGGCAACGAGTGCTACTGGTACCCCTACTTCGAGCGCGCCGCCAAGCTGCTCACGGCCACCGACCCGGGCCGGCTCACCGTGTTCAGCAGTGACCTGCGCATCGGTATCGGCAAGCCCTACCTCAACACCAACGACGACCATTACCCGAGGAATGGCCGGATCGATCTCTCCGAGCCCGGGAAGATCACCGGCGGAGACTGGGATATCTTCCCGACCGATCGGCCGATCCAGTTCTCCGAGTGGTGCCACGTCAACATGTACAACATCCCGGAGCAGGAGTACGACCCCGGCATCTTCGACGATTGGGGCTGGCAGGCCCAGTGGCACCAGGAGTACGTCTGGCGCAACCGCGAGGTGCTGGCCGGGCACATCTTCATCGGCTCACCGATCACCACGCTTCGCGAGACCACCGAGGTCGGCTTCTTCGACATCTGGCGCCGGTCTAACGCGTCGTACTGGCATGTGCAGATGGCCAGCTCGCCGGTGCAGGTCGACCCGGCCGCGGTGAGCGCGACCGCGCGGGGACGACTGCTGGAGGTCCCGGTGCGCAACCTGCACACCGCGGTCGACCTGCGCGACGTCGACTTCCGCTGGAGCGCCGGCCAGGCCTCGGGTCGCACCCGTGCGCCTGGCGCGCCCGGCAGCACCGCCGTCGTGAGGGTGCCGCGTCCGGAGGGCTCCGGGCCGGTGCTCCTCGAGGCGCTGGTGGAGGGCCGGGTGCTGGCTCGGTGGAGTCTCGAGCCGGATGCCGCGGTGCCGCCACCTCCGGCGCCGGTCGGTGGGTCCGCCGCTCTGGTCGTGCAGCAGGATGCCGGTCGCACGACGGTTCGCGGCGAACGGTTCGAGCTGGTGTTCGACGAGACGGTCGGTCGGCTCGTGACGGCCGCCGTCGACGGCACGACCGTTCTCGTCGGTGGGCCGCGGATGCACTGGAGCAGGGTCGGGTCGAACGCGGTCGGGCGCAACGTGCCGGTGGTGGACCAGCTGGTCAACTGGGTGCAGTCCTCGTGGACGGTCGAGCCGGTCGACGGGTCGGTGCGCCTCACCTCGGCCGGCCGCTACGGCACCGCAGCGGCGAGTGCCGCCGACGCCACGGTCACCACGACGGTGCGTCCCGACGGCTCCCTCGACGTCGGTTACCAGGCGTCGTGGGGCGGGGCCGACTTCAACGTGTTCCAGAACGGCATCGCCGTGGTCACCCCGCGTGAGCTCGACCGCCTGTCGTGGCGACGCCGGCCGCAGTGGACCTGGTACCCCGAGGACCACATCGGGCGCCCGGCCGGGTCGGCGCTACGCGACGGCGACCCCGAGTGGGCCGACGAGCGGGCTGCGCACGACCCCGCCACCGCACCGCCCTGGCCGTGGTCCCAGGACGTGGTGCAGGGCGCGGTGCGCGACTTCCGCAGTACCAAGGCCAACGTCTACTCGGCGGTGCTGCGCAGCTCCGGCGGGTCGCCTGGTGTGGGCGTCGTCTCCGACGGCGAGCAGCACGTGCACGTCGTGCCCGAGGGCGACCGGCACCGGCTCCTGGTCTCCGACTACTGGTCGGGTGGGACCGACGGGCACACGATGAAATCGGCGCGCCTGCGCCAGTGGGACACGACGACACGTAAGACCGCGTCCGGCACGGTGCGCCTGCGCCTGCTCGCGGGCGAGTGACGCACTCGCCGGCGAGTGACGTCGGGGTGAGGGGCGCCGGATGCCGCATCCGGCGCCCGTCGTCGCGTTCCGGGTCACGATTCCGACTCGGCTCCCGGTCGATGGTTGACGCTCTCGGACGGTGCGCCCTAGGATGCCGATGAATCGATTCATTCCGAATCGCTCGCCCCGGACAGTGTCGTCATGGAGGATTGATGCGCATCACCGTGTTCCGACGTGCAGGTATCGCCGTCGTGGTCACCGCCCTGGCCGTCGCGACGACCGCCTGCGGCAGTGACGAGGACTCGTCATCCGCCGGGAAGACCGAGATCACCCTGCTCACCGACAACGGCGAGCCCACCGCGAAGAGGACCGAGGCGATCGTCGAGGCGTTCGAGGAGAAGAACCCCGACATCACCGTCACCGTCAACGTGCGACCCGGCGGCCCGGAGGGGAACAACCTGGTCAAGACGAAGATCGCCACCGGTGAGATGGAGGACGTCTTCTGGTGGAACAGCGGCTCGGTGCTGCGCGACATCGACCCGGCGAAGAACCTCGTCGATCTCACCGGCAGCCCGGCCGTCGCCGAGGTCGCCGAGTCGTTCCTGCCGGCCGTCACGGTCGACGACAAGGTCTACGGAGCGCCGTGGGACGACGCGCTGGGCGGTGGGATCCTCTACAACACCAAGGTCTACGCCGACCTCGGTCTCCAGGTGCCCAAGACCTGGGCCGAGTTCGTCGCCAACAACGACAAGATCAAGGCGGCCGGCATCGACCCGGTGCTGGGGTCGTTCAAGGATCGGTGGACCACCCAGTTGTTCGTCCTCGGTGACTTCCACAACGTGGTCGCGGCCGAGCCCGACTGGGCCGAGCGGTACAACGCCAACCAGGCCAAGTACGTGACCGACCCCGTCGCCCGGCGCGGCTTCGAGAAGACCGCCGAGGTCGCCGAGCGCGGCTGGCTGAACCGCGGAGCCGGGTCGATGACCGCCGGCCAGGCCGTGGCGATGCTCGCTGCCGGGAAGGGCGCTCACTTCGCCACCCAGACGTCCTCCATCGCCGAGCTCACCCCCGAGCAGGCCAAGGACATCGGCTTCTTCGGAGTGCCGGGCGACACCGCCGCGACCGCGGGACGCGCCACGTTGTGGATGCCGGGCGGCCAGTACATCCCCAAGACCAGCGAGAACGTCGAGGCGGCCAAGAAGTTCGTCGCCTTCGCCGCCTCACCCGAGGGCGTCGCCGCCTCCGTCGCGGCTCGCCCGCCGACCGGCCCGTCGCTCGTGACCGGCGCCACCTTGCCCGATGACGCCCGACCGGTGGTGAAGGAGATCCAGAAGTACCTCGAGAGCGAGGACTACACGCTCGCGCTCGAGTTCGCCTCGCCGGTCAAGGGCCCCTCGCTCGCCCAGATCACCGAGTCGGTGATGAGTGGGCAGACCTCGGCGGCCGATGCTGCCAAGCAGTACGACGCCGACGTCGTCAAGCAGGCCAAGCAGCTCGGGCTGCCCGGGTGGTGACGGAGGGCCACCTCCAGGTCGCACCGGGCGCCGTGCAGGAGGCGGCGCCCGGTCGCGACCGGGCGCCGTGGCCCGACCGGCGGCGCGGGTCCGCCGAGTCGGTGCGACGGGCCTACTCCTACTGGTTCTATGCACCGGCCGGAGTCGTCTACACGGTGATGTTCATCGTCCCGACGGTCGTGTCGTTCTACTACGCGTTCACCCGGTGGGACCTCTCGACCGCCGAGTGGGTGGGCCTGGACAACTTCCGCCAGTTCTTCGCCGAGCAGTCGTTGCGCAGCAGCCTGCGCAACACGGTCGTCTACGCGGTGACCACGAGCTCGCTGAAGGTGATCGTAGGTCTGGGCCTGGCGGTACTGCTCACCTCGAGCATCCGCACCCGTGGCCTACTCCGGTCGATCGCGTTCTTCCCGGTGCTCGTCAGCACCGTTGCGGTCGGCATCACCTTCTCCAACCTGCTCGCTCCGGACACCGGCCTGGTCGACAGCGCCTTGCAGGGCGTGGGCATCACCGGGCCGAACTGGCTCGGCGACCCACGCACCGCCCTTCTCTCGGTGGCCCTGGTCGACGTCTGGCAGGGCGTCGGGCTGGCGACGGTGATCTTCATCGCCGGTCTGGTTGCTATCCCCCGGGAGTACTACGAGGCGGTGTCCTGTGACGGCGGTGGCTCCTG
>JBOFLR010000345.1:0-7641 GCA_051657965.1 Dermatophilaceae bacterium | reverse complement strand
GGGCCGGGCTTCCTCGGCGTGGTGTGCGGCGGAACGTTGCAGCGGGCGATGTTGCTCGGCCACGCCGGAGAACGGCTGCCGCGTACGCTGTCGCCATGACCGCCGGAATGGACGAGATCACACAGCTGGCGTTGACGCTTCCTGCGGATCAGCGTGCCCAGGTGGTCAGCGCCCTCCTGGCAAGCCTTGACGACCCGGTGGACTCGGCCGAGGTCCACGATGCCTGGACGGCGGAGATCGGGTCTCGGGTCGACGATGTCGTGAGCGGTCGGGTGTCGACCATCTCTCGGGACGACGTCAGCGCACAGCTCGCGGCCGACCGCGCCCAGCGACAGCGTTGACGCTCGCCGTTCGTTATCACCCGGAGGCCCTTGCCGAGCTTCGCGCCGACACCGCGTGGTACGAGCGGCGTGGCACCGGGCTCGGAGACCGGTTCGAGGCATCGGTCGACGAGGTCGTCGACGCCGCCCTCGAGTGGCCCGAGTCGGGCGCGGTCTGGCCAGGATGGGCGAGCACTCCGATCGTCAGGTCGTGCCGCATCGCCGGCTTCCCGTACCGACTCGTCTACCTGATAACGGCCACCGAGCTCGTCGTCGTCGCCCTCGCTCACGAGAAGCGTGAACCGGGCTACTGGCGCGAGCGCTTCTCGGAGCACTGAGGCGCAAGAGCCACCACTGTCTCACCCGATCCTGACGACAGGGCCGTACCGGGTTCGCGTACGTGACCGACGAGGCGGTCGAGGGCCGCGACCGGTTCCTGCAGAAGCGCGACCCCGACTGGTCCTCCTTCCCCTGGCACTTCTGACCAGCTTCAGGAGGACCTTCCGCGCCTTCGGCTCAGCCGCCGATCAGGGTGGTGATGACGTGGATCACCGGTGTGACGTCGTGGCCTTCCCGGTCGACCCGGGCGACTCGCGACACGGAGAACGTCCCAGACTGCTCGCCGATCGCGTACGAGCCTTGACGAAGCGCTATCCGAGTGGCCCACGGGCGGCCGGCGCTGGTCATCGGGACGGCGATCACCAATCCCATCGTGCGAGCCAGCCGCTCGTCGGAGAGCACCAGGTGTGGGCGATGGCCGCGTTGCTCGTGGCCCTCCGTCGGGTCCATCGACAGCCCGGCCACGTCTCCCCGACCGGGGACGACGGTCATCAGCGCTCTGCGGTGGTGACCGCGTGGTCCTCGACGGTGTAGTCCTCGTCGAGGAGGTCACCGTCACAGCGGTGGCGGCGGCGTAGGACTCGGGGGTCACCTCTCGGAACGACGCCCAGAACCGGCCTCGCTCGTGCTCGTCGAGAAGCGTCTGAAGCCTGGGGTCGCTGTCGGAGCGACGATCCGTACGCGTCGCTCTCGGCTAGTCCGCGTTGTGCCTCGCCATGATCATCCGGGCTCCGAGGTGAAGCCGTCGAGGTCGGAACGGCATTGTCCCGCAACCGAGCACGATCCTGGGCGAGCCGGGCCCGCACTGCGCTCGGAGCTGTTCTCGGATGTCGCGAGGCCACCCTCCCGCGTTGACGGATCCGCTCCGATCCGTCATGATCACCAGACCATTTGTAAGTTGCCTAAACAAACAGGTGTCAGCACCACCCGAGCCGACCCGCCGGCACGCGGGCTGACGCGCCCGGCTCGCTACGACATCGCCATCCACCTCTCGAGGAGGCCTCATGTCACCGACACATACCGCCCGGCGGGCGACGACCGCGATCGTGCTGGCCGGCATCGCGGCCCTCGGGCTGACCACCGCACCGGCCCTGTCGCACGCGGCCGTCGATGCCGGACCGCTCGCGACGACCGCCGACGACCCCGTCTTCTCCGACGACTTCGGCGCACCCGCCGGCGCCCCGGTCGACCCGAGCAGGTGGCGATTCGACCTCGGCGGCAGCGGGTGGGGCAACAACGAGCTCCAGTACTACACCGGCGGAACGGCCAACGCGGCCCACGACGGGCAGGGCAACCTCGCGATCACGGCTCGCCGCGAGAACCCGGCCGACTACCAATGTCACTACGGCCGATGCGAGTACACCTCCGCGAGACTGCTGACCGCGGGCACCTTCGCCCAGCGGTACGGCCGGTTCGAGGCGCGGATCAAGGTCCCGCGCGGTCAGGGCATCTGGCCGGCGTTCTGGATGCTCGGCGACGACCTCGGCAGCGTCGGCTGGCCCAACTCGGGCGAGATCGACATCATGGAGAACATCGGCCGAGTGCCGAACACCGTCTACGGCACCATCCACGGGCCGGGGTACTCCGGCAGCGGCGGCATCACCGGCTCGCGCACCATCGACCGGCCGCTCGCCGACGACTTCCACACCTACCGCGTCGACTGGGGGCCGAGCTCGATCGTCTGGTACCTCGACGATGTCGAGTACCACCGCGTCGACCCCGGCCGGCTGGGCGGCAACCGGTGGGTGTTCGACCACCCGTTCTTCATGATCCTCAACGTGGCCGTGGGCGGGAACTGGCCCGGGTCACCCGACGGCAGCACGCAGTTCCCTCAGCAGATGCTCGTCGACTACGTGCGGGTCTGGGCGTCGGGGAACACCTCGCCCCAACCCGCCCCCGGCGAGACGATCTCCAGCGTCATGAACGGCAAGTGCATCGACGCCCCGAGGACGACTGACGGGCAGCGGCTCGTCGTCCACGACTGCCACGGCGCCGCGAACCAGCGCTGGGAGTCCGTCGGCGGCACCCTGCGCACCGGTGGCGACCTGTGCATGGACGTCGCGGGCGGGTCGACGGCCGACGGCGCCGCGATCCAGATCGCGCGATGCTCCGGCAACCCCGCGCAGCAGTTCGTGTTCAGCGCGGCCGGTGACCTGGTCAACCCTCAGGCCGACAAGTGCGTCGACATCAAGGACTTCGTCTCGACCAACGGTGCGCCGCTGCAGCTGTGGCCGTGCAGCGGCAACAGCAATCAGAAGTGGCGCCGCGGCTGACCCTGACCGGCCCCGCTCCCGCCCTTGCGAGGTCTCGCCTCACCGCCGTCCTGCCGCTGACGACCGTGGTCACTCGGTGTCCGGCCCGGTGAGGAGCGCGGCCGCCGCCTCACGGTTGGGCTTGCCCGGGCCCCGCTCCGGGAGCGCGGCGACCGTCCGCACCCGACGCGGCAGGACGTGCGCCGGCACCGTCCCTCGCAAGCGGGCACGCAGCTCGGCACCGGTGAGCCGACCACGCGCGGCATCCGAGCCGCCACCGGCGTCCGAGCCGCCACCGGTATCCGAGCCGCCACCGGTATCCGAGCCGCCACCGGCGTCCGAGCGATCCGCGACCTCCGGGTCGAGGACCACGAGAACACCGACCACCTGCCCCCAGTCGGGGTCGGGGACCCCCACGGCGAGCACGTCCCGGGCCTCGGGAACCACCGCGGCCACGGCATCCTCGACCACTCGTGGCGCGACCTTGAGACCGCCGGTGACGATGACGTCGTCGACCCGGCCGTCGACGTGCAGCACCCCGGCCCCGTCGAGCCGGCCCAGGTCGTCGGTACGGAACCACCGCGTGCCGTCGGCGCCGGTGTGGAACGCCGCCTCCGTGAGCTCCGGTCGGCCGAGGTAGCCGTGCGCGACCGTCGCGCCGCCGAGCCGCAGGCGGCCGCCTGGGTCGAGTTCGACCCGGACCCCGTCCAGCGGCCGGCCCGCGTACACGCACCCTCCGCCGGTCTCGCTCGTCCCGTAGGTCGGGACCACCCGGACCCCCGCCGCGAGCGCGCGACGCCTGAGCCGGTGCGGTGTCGCTGCCCCGCCGACGAGGACGGCGTCGAACACGCCGAGCGCCCGGACACCGGCGGGGTCGTCGACGAGCCGCCCGAGCTGGGTCGGGACCAGCGCGGTGTAGTGCCGCCGACCGGGCTCGAGCAGTGCCACAGCCGCAGTGAAAGCGGATGCCGTGAAGCCGCCTGCCGGGAGCACGATCGGGCTGGTGCCGGCCTCGAGCGATCGCAGGAGCACCTGGAGCCCTCCGATGTGGTGAGCCGGGAGCGCGAGCAGCCACTGACCGGGGCCACCGAGGCGGTCGTGCGTCGCGCGGACGCTCGCGCGCAGCGCCGCCGCGGTGAGGAGTGCGAGCTTGGGCCGACCGGTGCTCCCCGAGGTGCCGACGACGACCGCGAGGTCCTCTGGTAGGCCCTGTGACCCAGCGAGGCGCAGGTCCCGCGGCCCGGCCGGGCGCAGGTCCGGAATCGGACCGGATGCCGCATACGGCGCGACCGGCCGCCCACCCGCCAGGGCCTCGGCGAGCCGAGGGAGGATGCCGGTCACCGCGCCGCCCGGCGCGACCGCGAGCGGCTCCACCTGCATCCGCCCATCGTAGGAGCGTGGGAGGATAGGCGCGTGCTGCGCTACCTCCCCGTGCTGCTCAGCCTGGCCCTGACCGTGTACTGCGTGGTCGACGCCATCCAGACCGACGACGCCCGCGTGCAGCACCTGCCGAAGATCGCCTGGCTGATCCTCATCCTGCTCTTCCCGGTGATCGGGCCGGCCGCCTGGTTGATCGCCGGGCGGCCCCGTCGGCGCCCCCGTCCGCTCACCCCTCCTCGTGGTCCGCGCGGCCCCGACGACGACCCCGACTTCCTCGGCCGCATCTGAGCCCGTGGCCTCGCTCGACCAGTGGGTGCAGGGTGCCCGCCCGCGCACGTTGCCCGCCGCCGTGGCGCCGGTCGTCATCGGCACGGCCGCAGCCGGACGGGTGGGCGAGGCGGATGCCGCGCGCGCGCTGCTCGCGCTGCTCGTCGCGCTCGCCCTCCAGGTCGGCGTCAACTACGCCAACGACTACTCCGACGGCGTTCGCGGCACCGACGAGGCGCGGGTGGGTCCGGTGCGGCTGGTCGGGCAGCGACTGGCCGACCCGAGGCACGTGCTCCTCGCCGCGGTCCTCGCCTTCGGGGTGGCCGGCCTGGCCGGACTCGCCCTCGTCGCGCTCGCCCAGGCCTGGCTGATGGTCCCGGTCGGAGCGCTGGCGGTCGTGGCCGCCTGGCGGTACACCGGCGGCTCGAACCCCTACGGCTACCGCGGCCTCGGCGAGGCGTACGTGTTCGTGTTCTTCGGTCTGGTCGCCACGCTCGGCACCGAGTACACCCAGGCCGGCACCGTGTCGTGGTTCGGGCTCGCGGCCGCGGTGGGGGTGGGGTCGATCGCCACGGCGATCCTCGTGGCGAACAACCTGCGGGACATCCCCACCGACGCCGAGCACGACAAGCGGACCCTCGCGGTGCGACTCGGCGACCGCCGCACCCGGTGGCTATACGAAGCCCTGATCGGCAGCTCGGTGGCCGCGCTGCTCGCCATGGGCACCATCGAGCCCTGGGCCTGGCTGGGCGCCCTCTCCCTCCCGCTCGCCTGGCGCGGCCTCCGCGTGGTCGGTGCCGGCACGACCGGCCGGGCGCTCGTACCGGTGCTCGCCGCGACCGGCGGCTACGAGATCGCCTATGCGGCGCTGGTGGCCCTCGGCGTCCTGCTCTCGGCCTGACCTGCGGAGCCGCTCAGCGGTACTCGCTGTCGTCGTGGGCGATCTCGGCATCCTCGGCGTCCTCGTCGCGTTGCGCCGCCACCGCACGCTGACGGCGCTGCTGCGAGCGGCGGTCGAGCCGCTCGGCCAGCTGCGCGGAGTAGTCCTCGCGGAACCGGCGCAACCCGACGAACGAGACGACGGCCGAGAGCAGCGCGGCGCCGACCACCAGCAGCACGACGTCGTCCTCGCCGCGCAGCCCGACCAGCCACAGCAGCGCCAGGCAGGCGAGGAACACCAGCAGCCGCAGCAGTGTGTAACGGACCACCGGCTCAGAGCCCCGAGTACGAGTGCATACCGACGAGGAAGACGTTGACGACGGTGAAGTTGACGATGACGCACCCGAACCCCGCCAGGGCGATCCACACCGCGGTGCTGCGCCTCATCCCCGTGGTGGCCCGGGCGTGCAGGTAGGCCGCGTACACGACCCAGATGACGAAGCTCCAGACCTCCTTCGGGTCCCAGTTCCAGTAGGCACCCCACGCCTGGCGCGCCCAGATGGCACCGGCGATGACGGTGAAGGTCCACAGCGGGAAGGCGACCACGTGCGCGCTGTACGTGAGCCGCTCCAGGGCTCGAGAGCCGGGGAGCCGGCTCATGAACGACGACGTGCCGCCGCGCGACTCGAGGCGTTCCTGCACCAGGTAGAGGATGCCGAGCGAGAAGCCGATGGTGAACAGCGCCACCGCCACCACCGCGACACTGACGTGGATGGCCAGCCACACCGAGCGCAGCGACGGCACCAGCTCGCTGGCGTCGGTGTACCAGACCGCGATGGCCAGGCCGAGGTTGACCAGGACGGGCCCCACGACGAACAGGCCTAGCCAGCGCAGATCGCGCCGAACGGCCCACGCCGAGTACACGACGAGCACCGACATGGAGCCGACCAGGGCGAACTCGTACATGTTGCCGAGCGGCCAGCGGCCCACCTCGGCGGCGCGCAGCACCACCCCCACGACGAGCAGCGCGGTGCCCAGCAGCGTGAGCATCCGCGCGACGCCGGCACTCTGGCGCGCCATCCGCGACTCGTCCGCCGGCTCGGCCGGCGACGCGCCGGAGCGCTCGGCATCCGGCACCGGTTCGTCATCCGGGCCCGTCGTCACCGGGTCGGCCGTCATGGGGTCGGATGCCGCGTCGACCCTCACCGGCCCGCCGGATGCCGAGCCACCGGAGACGGCGACGAGCTCGCGGTCGGTGACGGCCGCTCGCGACGGCGCCTCGGCGGCCGACCGCTCGGGAGCCACCCGGGCGAGGTAGAGCGCGTGCGCGACCATCGCGAACGTGAGCACCAGCGCCGCCGAGTACACGGCGGTGTTGGACAGCTCGGCGAGCGTGGTGGGGTTCATCGTCGTCCTTCCAGTCCGTCGAGGACGGCCGAGACCTCGCCGGCCATCCCCTCGTCGTCGTCCTTCGCGAGGGCGCCGACCGACACCACGGTACGTCCGTCGGAGTCGGAACGGGCAACTCGCACGAACACCCTTCGACGGCGCACCACCAGGCTCACGACCAGCCCGGTGAGCGACAGGATCGCCGACACGAGCACGAGGGTCTTGCCAGGGTCGGTGCGCACCGAGAAGCCGGCGAACCGGTCGACCCCGTCGAAGCTGATCGACCCGCGCCCGCCCGGTAGTGCGTAGGTCTGCCCCGGGCGGAGCAGGATGCGCAGCTGGTCGGCGCCGTCGGGGCCGGGCACGGGCCTCATCCGCGACGTGTCGAGGGAGTAGACGGACTGCGGCTGCCCGTCGGTGAACAGCTCCCCCTCGAACGCGGTGAGGGCCAGCTGCGGGTCGAGCGTGTCGGGGAAGACCGACCTCGGCCCGAGCTCGTCGTCGATCTCGCCGGTGGGCAGGAAGAACCCGGCGAACCCGAGCTGGCGCGGTGCCGCACCGGGCACCTTGACCGCCCCGACCGAGGTGTAGAAGCTGTCCTGCGGGAGGAACGGCGTGGCCGCCGAGTAGACGACCGTGCCCTGGGCGTCGCGCACCGTGATCCGCGGGGCGTACCCGTTGCCGAGCAGGTACACCGTGCCGTCACCGGTCTCCAGCGGCTGGTTGACCCGGATGACGCGCTCGCGGCTCGCGCCGGAGGGGTCGGTGAACGTGGTGCGGGCCTCGAAGTCGCGGGGCTGCCCGAACTGGCCGCG
>JBOFLR010000344.1:0-8607 GCA_051657965.1 Dermatophilaceae bacterium | reverse complement strand
CCAGGGAACCACCGCGGATGACGACCCGTCCGCCGCCAGCCCGACCTCGCCCACACCGTGGTGGCCGACCCTCCCGGCGACCCGGCCGGACGGGACCGCGGGGACCTGCGCACCGTCACCGGCACTGCGGGGAACGTGCGCACCGTCACCGGCACTGCGGGGAACGTGGACACCGCCGTCGGCGCTGCGGGGAACGTGGACACCGCCGTCGGCACTGCGGGAAACGTGACGGTCGCCGCCGTGGGCGCCGGCGAGTGCGCCGTCGTGTCCGGCGACGAGCGCCACCCAGGCCAGGGCCGCGACGACGAGCACCGCCACGACGAGCGCCTGCTCCCCCGTCGGGTGGCGGCCGAGCAGCCGCCGGACCGCGAGAGGCGGGCGTCCCGTCATCCGGGCGATGTCAGCCGACATGCTCGGCCTCGGCCACGTCCTCGTCGACGGCCCCGACGGCGCGGTAGCGGAACCGGCCACGCATCGCCGAGCGGCCGGTGACGTCGACCGGGTGCCCGGGCAGTGCCTGGATGTCGACGACGAGCGCCTCGGTGCGGTGCGCGGTCGCCGGGGCGCCCACCATCCCGAGCTCGCGCGAGAGGGCGGTGTGCCGCAGCGTGAGCGGCTCGCTCGATTCGTCGAAGCGTTCCGGGCGGCCGTGGGCGCCGAGCAGCTGGGCGCCACCCGAGGCGTGCACGGAGACGAGGAAACCGTCACCGTCGGCGGTGACGGAGACGTCGGCGTGGCCGGCCGCGAGCACGTCTCCGGTGACGTCGCGCAGCGCGCCGAGCGGTCCGCCCCCGTTGCCGGAGAACGCCGTGACGAGGAGGTCGGCCACCTCGCGCGGCGCGCGCCGGTCGACGAAGAGCACCGACTCGCTCTCGCCGCCGCGGCGGCGGTCGCCGTGCACGGTGACGCTCACCACCGTCCGCCGCGAGACGTCGTGGCCCTCGATCGTCGAGCCGCGCGCGAAGGTCCAGGCGAAGAAGCCGGCGCAGTGGTCCTCGTCGGGGGTGTCGTCCACCCAGCACGGGCAGATCACCTCGCAGGTGCAGGACTCGACGAACGTGCCGGACAGGTCATACCGCAGGTCCATGGGGGTGTCCTTTCCGAGGGTCAGTTGCGGACGACGACGGTGGCGGTGTCCGAGCCGGTCGCGCTGGCGGCGGTGATGGTGTCACCGACGGTGGGCACGAGGTGGTCCTCGGCCGCGGTGAGCGTGCGGCGCACGTCCCAGGTGCCGGTGAGATCGACCGGCGAACGGCCGAGTTCGGTGCCGGCGTAGGTGACGGCGACCTCAGCCGGGGGTGCGCCGCTGAGCGTGCCGTCGACCCGGAACTGCCTACGGCCGGTGCGGTACTGGGCGCGCTCGACCTGGACGACGTCCGGGGGTGGCACCGGACCGACCGTCACGGTCACCCCGTCGGATGCCGGTCCGCCGGCACCGGTGACGGTGAGGTCGAAGGACAGCGGCCCCGGCGCGGGTGCGGTGAACGTCGCCGCCGGGGTGGTCGCGCCCGTGAGGGTCACCGGGGTGCCGGCGGTCTGCGACCAGGACCAGCCGGTGACCTCGCCACGGGAGGAGGACCCGTCGAGGGTCACCTCGACACCGGGCACGGCGGCGAGATCCGGCCCGGCGTCGGCGAGGAGCGGCAGCGGCGCGGCATCCGGCCCGGTGAGCCGCACGGCGCGTTCGGACCGGCCGCCGGCCGCCGACTCGACGACGACCGTCGCAGGTGCGGCGGGGGCCGGGAACGCCGTCGGTGCCGGACCGACCGGTCCGAGCCCGACCGCGGTGAGCGCAGGCCCGGTGGCGTCGGAGGACTCGGCCGCGACGGTCAGCATGCCCGCGCCGACGTCGAGCGTCGCCTCGGTGACGGTGACCCGGTCGGTGACCGGGGCGGTCACCCGGGTCACCGGGACATCGGTGACGTTCACGACCTCGATGGTGGCCGGCACGCTCGCCACGCCCGCGCGTACCACGTGGTCCGGTCCGGAGGTCGTGAAGGAGACGCGGGGTGCGGCGAGCTCGACCTGCTGACCGGACGCCGACCGGGCGTGCACGTCGAGGTGGATGCCGCCCGCGGCCTCCCGCTCGTAGGTCGCCGACGTCACCTCGACGCCGAGCCGGGTGGCGAGCCGGCCCTGGACGGTGAAGAGGTCCGTCTGGATGCGATCGGGGTTGGTCGGGTCGCCGGGATCGACCGGGCCGCCGCCCTCGGCGACCGACGGGCCGTCGATGCGGAAGAAGTTCGTGCCGAACGGACTGCCGGTGACGGTGTGCTCGGTGATGCCGTCGCCGAGATAGCCCGGCGGCAGGGAGCCGGTCCAGCGCAGGAACGGCGCCACCTCGCCGACGGCGACGACGGTATCGAGGCGCTCGTCGGCGACACCGCGGTCGTCGGTCCAGAAGACTCGCCCCCGGTCGTCGGCCTCGAGCGGGTCGGTGACGCCGTACGGATGGGTGACGACATAGGTCGCGCCGGGCACCACGTCGTCGATGCGCACCCGGATCCGCGCGAACACCACGCGGGCCGACGGGTCTGGCGTACCCGGTCCGCCGAAGGCGGCCTCGAGGGCCAGCACGAGCCGAGCCCGGCCCACCACGTCGGTGCCCCCGACCGCCATCGCGGCCTCCGCGGCGAAGTAGAACGACTCGTCGGGAAAGTTGTGCGGGAACGATACTGGTGCACCGGGATTCGGCAGCTCCCCGACCACGGGAGTCATCGGGTCGGGGCCGATGCCGAGCGCCAACCGGACACCGGCGGCGTCCTCGTACCACATCGGGAAGCCGTGCTCCGGGTCGCGCGGGCCGACAGCGGCGAGCCGGTCGGTGTTGTGGATGGCCATGGTTCCTCCGTGTCGCAGGGGTCACCAGGGAGGAGGGACGGATACGGCCGGTGATACACCTCGTCCGCGGGCCCGCTGCGACGGCCGGCGCCAGAGCGCAGTGGGCGGGCGTCCGATCTCGCCCGATTCCGCACGCCGGTCCGTGCATCTCGGTAACGTCCGAGACGTGCCCGATCTCGGCGGAGCATCCGCCTTCGTCCGACGAGAGCCCGCGCGCCGGCTCCCACACCACCCACCTGCGCGCCGACCGGCATCCGTCCAGGCCCGCTGGAGCGCGCTCGCCGTGCTGGTGAGCGGCGGCCCGGTCGCGGCCTCGCTCGCGGCGACCCCGGGGGCGGCGGCCGCCGAACCGGTCTGCCGCACCGAGCGGTTCGACGATTCCGGTGCTGGCCTGGTCGAGTGGACGGTGCCCCCCGGCGAGGAGGGGGTCCGCGCCACCGTCGCTGGAGGGCGGGGTGGGGATGCCGTCTCCGGCGGTTACCCGGCGTCACAGCCGTCGCAGTGGGCCCCGTCAGCGCCCACCGGTGGTGGTCGTGGCGCGGTGGTCACCGGCGAACTCGACGTGAGCGCCGGCGACACGGTGGTCGTCGCGGTCGGGGGTGGAGCCGACGGCGCCGTAGGCGGAGCGGGTGGCGGCGGCGACGCCGCAGCCGGTCCGTTCTCGATCTTCGAGGGTGACGGTGGTGAGATAGCGATCCGGCCGGGCGGCGGGGGCGGGGCGTCGGACGTGCGTGTGGGTGGCGCAGCGTTGACCGATCGGGTGCTCGTGGCGGCCGGGGGCGGCGGTGCCGGTGCGATCTCGTGGGCGCCCGTCGAGGGCAGTGGAACTCCGATACCGCCGGACCTGGTGGGCGACGGCGGCGACGCGGGTAGCGCCGGTCGCTCCTCCGTCGGCTGGATCGACTTCACCCTCGGGTCAGATCCGTTCGACGGCACACCGGTCGAGGGGCAGACCGAGACGGCCCGCACCGGCGCCGGAGTGGGCACCCTCACCGGGGGCGCAGCCGGCGGCGCAGCGGCAGGGGGTGCTCCGGCACGACCCGACGCCCTTGTCGACCCCCTCTTTCGCTATCCGTTGCTGACCGGTACGCCAGGCAGCGCGGGCCGCGGCGGAGATGGTGCGCGGGGAGACACCGGCTCCCCCTCCTCCCCGTCCGCCTTGGTCGCGACCGCCGGCGGCGGCGGCGGTGGCGGGTGGTACGGCGGAGGTGGCGGCGGCGGAATGGGCGTGCGCGGCGGCTCCGAACCCGTCCCGGGCCTGGTGTCCGGCGGTGGCGGCGGGTCGAGTCTCGGCGAGGTCACCGGGCTGAACGACGAGATCGACGGTTACGTCGAGCTGACCGCCTGTGTCGCGGTCGGCCCGTCGGCCAACCCCGGTCCGACCTCCTCGCCGACCCCATCGGCCACCTCGACACCGAGCTCGAGCAGCAGACCCACTACCCCTGTGACGTCCGGGAGCAGCGGCCGGGGCGGCGCGGATGCCGGCCGCGCTGCGGCATCCGAACCGCTGGCCGACACCGGTCCGATGCCCCTGGCGTACGCGGCGCTGGCCGGCGCGAGCGCTCTCGGGTGCGGCCTGCTGATGCACCGGTGGGCCAGCCGCCGCCGCGACGAGGAGCACGACCGGGCGTGACCGGCGCCCGGATGACGGGACCCCGCCGGTCGGCCACCGAACCCGGGAGACCGGTCGTGGCGGTCGCGGCCCGCGGCGACGCCGATGCGCTGGCCGTCACCCTGCACGGGCTCCGCGCCGACCATGCGGACACCCTCCGCGCGTCATCCCTGATGGTGCTCGACGACCTGCCCGGCGGGCCGCAGACCGCACTGATCGCCGACCTGGCACGACGATACGGCGCGACGCTGCTGCGCTACGACGAGGTCGACGGCTGGCCCACCGTGGAGGCGGTGCTGGAGCTGGCGCCGGGCTCGGTGGTCACGGTCGTGGAGGCCGGCGTTCTGGTACGGCCCGGCGCGATCGCCCGGGCGAGCGGGCAGGTGTCGGCCGGAGAGGTCGACGTGGTGGCGGCCGCCGGCTCCGCCCCGCTGGACTGCTGGACGGCCCGTGCCCTGCCACCGCGACCCGCGGTGCGCGGCTTCGGCGCCGTCGACGACGTGGTCTCGTCGTGCTGGCGGCATGCCCGCTGGACGGTGGCCCGACCAGCGTGGATGGACGTGCGACGCGTGCTCCCGCGACCCGCGGGCGCACCCCTCGATGTCGCCCGCAATCGACTGCTCGGGGCGGGCCACACCGGCGCCGGTCCGGACGACGTGCGACGCGACCTGGCCGGCCTGCTCGGCTCCCCGATCGCCGAGCAGGCGCTGGTGACCGTGCGGCAGGAGTGGCGTTCGCCACTCGCCCGTCAGGATGCCGTGTACTGGTTCCCCGACCCCGCGACCGGCACCGGGTGGCCGGGTGCCCAGGCGGAGCTGGCCCGCGACGGCGTTGCCCGCCCGGTGCGCCGGTTCGGCTATCTCGACAGCTCGGTCGGTGGGTCGGGGCGTCGTGCGCTGTCCTGGTCGACGATGGCGCGACGGGCCGTCCGGCGCCGCTGGGAGCGGGTCGTCGTGGTCGAGGGGGCGTTCGTGCTCCGACCGGCCGGGCTGGAGCGGATGCGGCGCGATCTCGAGCGGGGCGGATACGGCCCGGACTCCCCGAGGTCGGGTTCGCACCGGCCGGTCACCGGTCGTGGGAGCCCCGACGTGGTGCACCTCGACCGCAGCCACCCGGGGGATGACGCCGGCCCGCTGGCGGCGGTGCTGCTGTCGGGTCGAGCGTTGACTGCGCTCGCCGACCTGTTGCCGGCGACGACGACGGAGGTCCGGGCCGCCGACCCGGCGAGCTGCGACCCGGGCGCGGTGCTGCGGCGTCTCGCCGCCGGCGGTCGGCTGCGGGTGGCCGGACAGCGCGAGCCGGTGATGGAGCGGTCGGCACCGACCGGACGCTGGCTGCGGCGCTGACCCGCCGGTTCACGGATGACGGGCGCGATGTCGGATGACGCCCGCCCGCCTCCCCCGCCGCTCCCCCGCTCCCTCACCTCGTCCGTCGGCGTGCGGGAGACACGCCGGTGGAACCGGTGACGCACGGCGACCCGACAGACGAAGTCGGGGACAGGTCAGATGACGAAGGCGGCGCGGTCCTGCGGATGCAGGGCGACGCGGCGCGCCGTGAGCTGCTCGGACTGGGCCGCGACCCGGGGCCACACCACCAGCGCCCGGAGCCGACCCGTCAGGTACTGCTCCGAGAGGAACCAGCTGGTCGCGGTCCACCGCTCGCACCACGACTCGGCATCCGGCAGGGTGCGGGGCAGCTCGTCGAGGAGCAGTTCGTACGCCGACGCACGGATCACCTGGGCGTGCAGGTTGTGGCTGCGCCGATCGATGCGCCGGACGCCGGGGTAGCCCTCGACCGCCGGGAGCACGTCATCCAGCCGCCCGGTGAGGTCGGGCAGGTCGAGGCCGAGGTACAGCACGTCCCACGGCGGCGGCTCGGGTCTGCCGCCGACGTCGACAGCGCCCGCACTGCCCGGCGGGGCGACGACGGCGTTCGCACCGACCGGCGGGGCGACGACGGCGTTCGCCTCGGCGAGGATCGCCCGGATGCCGCGCCGGAACACCACGTCGTCCTCGAGCAGCAGGACGTGCCGCAGCCCGCGGCGCCACGCGTCCTCGACCACCTGCCGGTGCGACAGGGTGGCGCCGGCCGTCGGGTACGCCGGGTGGTCGACCGCCGGGAAGCGCTCCATCCGGCGGTCGAAGCCGAGCGCCTCGGCCCGGCGCTCCAGGTCGCGCCAGCGGTCGGTCGCCGAGTCGCGGTTGACCGCCACGATCGCGTCGTACGCCCAGAACGGCGACGCTCGCTCACGGCGTGCGCGCGCCGCCACCTCCACGAGGTCATCGGGTGTCTCGGCCCGCTCGTCGAGCACCACGGCGTTGCGGGTCTGCGCGGCGAGGTCATCGGCGGCG
Organism: Dermatophilaceae bacterium; assembly: GCA_051657965.1. Lineage (GTDB taxonomy): Bacteria > Actinomycetota > Actinomycetes > Actinomycetales > Dermatophilaceae > JBOFLG01. The sequence goes on along the minus strand of JBOFLR010000344.1, from coordinate 1,803 downwards.
AACGCCGGGCCCTGGCGGGCGAGTTGGTCGTACCGCAGGCCCGGATGCGGCGAAACGGCGCCCGCGGCCTCGAGCACCAGGGCCGTCTCGCGCTCGGCCAACGACCCTCGTATCCGGGGGTCGACGTCGAGCCGGCGCGACGGCGGCAGCACCAGGACACCGACCGGCCCCGGCACGTCGGTCGAGCCCGGGGTGAGGTGCTCGGCATCCGCCACGGCCGCGAGGAACGCGTCGTCCAGCACCGGCAGGGCGCCCTCGCGCACTGCCACCACCGTGCACCCGTCACCCAGCGACCGTGCCCAGGCCCGAGCCACAGCGGTGGCGGCCGGCCAGTCGGGTGAGCCGGTCGCCAGGACGCTGGTGTCGGGGCACCGACCATGAACGGCGAGCCGCTGCTCGTGCGACGTGACCACGGCGATCGGCAGGTCGTGCTGGGTACGGCCCGACCAGTCCCTACGGGCGGCCACCGCGCTGCACGACGCCGCGACCTGGTCGGGATCGGTGCCGCACACCACCACGGCGACTGAGCGGCTCGGCCCCGGGTGATCGGGCATGGGACCAGTCTGGCAGCGTGGCGGGTCTCGCGCGGGCCACCGCGAGCGATGCCGCGTGGCCGGGCGGCCGGGTGGCAGGGCGGCCGAGGTGTCCGGCACGGGCGGCCTGACGAACGACTCTGCCAGACTCGCCGCCATGAGCTCCGAACGCGCCGGGCAGCCGGCCCAACCGTCCGACCTCGTCGACGTCGCCTCGCTCGTCACCGCGTACTACATCCGCGAGCCCGACCCGGAGGACGTCGACCAGCAGGTGGCGTTCGGCACGTCGGGGCACCGCGGGTCTAGCCTGCGCACGTCGTTCAACGAGGCACACATCCTCGCGACGACCCAGGCGATCGTCGACCACCGCCGCGAGCGCGGCTACGACGGGCCGCTGTTCCTCGGCCGCGACACCCACGGGCTCTCGGAGCCGGCCTGGGCGTCGGCCCTGGAGGTGCTGGCCGCCAACGACGTCATGGTGCTGGTCGACGCGGCCGGCCGGTACACCCCCACACCGGCGGTCTCGCACGCCATCCTCACCGCCAACCGGGGCAAGGTCGCCGCCGTCGAGGCGATGCCCGCCGGCGCCGGGCTCGCCGACGGCATCGTCGTCACCCCGTCGCACAACCCGCCGAGCGACGGCGGCTTCAAGTACAACCCGCCGCACGGTGGGCCCGCCGACTCCGGCGCCACCACGGAGATCGCCGCAGCGGCCAACGCCTACCTCCGCGCCGGGCTGGAGGGGGTGCGCAGGGTGCCGTTCGCGCGGGCGCACGCGGCGGCATCCGCCTACGACTACCTCGGCACCTACGTCGACGACCTGCCCTCCGTCGTCGATATGGATGCCGTCCGCGAGGCGGGGGTGCGGATCGGCGCCGACCCGCTCGGCGGGGCGGCGGTCGACTACTGGGGCGCGATCGCCGAGCGGCACCGGCTCGACCTCACCGTCGTCAACCCGCTCGTCGACGCCACCTGGCGGTTCATGACCTTGGACTGGGACGGCAAGATCCGGATGGACTGCTCCTCACCGTCGGCGATGGCCTCGCTCATCGACCGGCGTTCGGAGTACGACATCGCGACCGGCAACGACGCCGACGCGGACCGGCACGGCATCGTCACCCCCGATGCGGGGCTGATGAACCCGAACCACTACCTCGCCGTCGCCATCGAGTACCTGTACGGCGGCGCGCGACCGGGCTGGCGCGAGGACGGGTTCGTCGGCAAGACGCTCGTGTCGAGCTCGATGATCGACCGGGTCGCGGCCGACCTC
>JBOFLR010000343.1:0-7580 GCA_051657965.1 Dermatophilaceae bacterium | reverse complement strand
CCGGCAGGCCCGGCGACGCCGGCGGACCTCGCGACGCAGGCGGACCTCGCGACACCGGCAGGCCCGGCGACGCCGGCGGATGACGCAGTGACGGCGACGCGTACGGATGCCGCCGACCTCCCGCACGCGGTCGACGTCGCCGTCGTGGGCGCCGGCTACACCGGGCTCTGGACCGCGTACTACCTGTTGCGCGCCGACCCAGGGCTCGACGTGCTCGTCCTCGAGGCGGAGCACGTGGGCCACGGCGCCAGCGGGCGCAACGGCGGCTGGGTGTCGGCGCTGTGGCCGGTGTCGGCCGACGTCGTCGCCGCGCGTTCCGGCCGGGCCGCCGCCGTCGCGCTGCTCGCCGCGCTGCGCGACACCGTCGACGAGGTCGGCCGGGTCGACGCCGCGGAGTCGCTCGGCGGCGGGTTCGTCAAGGGCGGGGCGGTGACCCTGGCCCGGGGCCCGGCCCAGCTCGACCGGGCCCGAGCCGCGGCCGCTCGCGAGGCGGCGTGGGGCACCGGCACCCGCTGGCTCGACGCCGACCAGGCCCGGGAGCGGCTGGCGGCTCCGGACGCCCTCGGTGCCACCTTCACCCCGCACTGCGCCCGGGTGCACCCGCGCCGGCTGGTCGACGGTCTCGCCGGGGCGGTGCGCCGGCTCGGTGGCACGATCGCCGAGGGGGTGCGCGTCATCCGGGCGGGTGGCGGTGTGGTCCTCGTGCAGGGCGGCCGCCGCGTGAGCGCACGGTCGGTGGTGCTGGCCACCGAGGCGTGGACCCCGCAGCTCGCCGGGCACGAGCGCGACCTCGCGCCGGTGTACTCGCTCCAGGTCGCCACCGAGCCTCTCGACGACGACCGCTGGGCAAGCATCGGGCTGGCCGGCGGCGAGGTGTTCGCCGACCACGGCCACGTCGTCGTCTACGGGCAGCGCACGGATGACGGGCGCCTCGCCTTCGGCGGGCGCGGGGCGCCGTACCACTGGGGCTCCGCGGTACGGCCCGAATTCGACTCGGACGAGCGGGTGTTCGCGACGCTGCGCGAGTACCTGACCCGGATGCTGCCGCAGCTGCGCGGCGTGCGGTTCACGCACGCCTGGGGCGGCCCGCTCGGCATCCCGCGCGACTGGCACCCGTCGGTCACCTGGGACCCGGTGACCCGCACCGGCCGGGCCGGCGGTTACGTCGGTGACGGCGTGGCCGCGAGCAACCTCGCCGGCCGCACCCTCGCCGACCTCGTACTCGGCCGCGACTCGGCACTCACGGCGCTGCCCTGGGTCGGCCATCGCTCGCCCCGGTGGGAGCCCGAGCCGCTGCGCTGGCTCGGCATCAACTCGGGTCTGCGGCTGGCGCACCTGGTCGACGACGAGGAGCAGCGCACGGGGAGGCCGGCCCGGCTCGGCGGCATCCTCGGCCGGCTGACCGGCGGCGGCCACTGACCACGCGGTCCCGGTCGCTCGCCCCCTGCTCGGTAGCGTCGGGGTGTGCGCGAGATCGAGAGCCTCCCGGCGCTGAGCGCCGCGCTCGCCGACGGGGCGTCGCTGCGGGGCAGCCGCCTCCAGGACCTGGATCTCGCCGCCCACGAGGCGGCGCTGCTCGCTCGTACCGACTACGACGGTGCCGTCGTCCTCGGCGGCCGGCTCAGCCCGGCCCTCGATGCGCATCTTCGCGCGCACGGGGCGCTGGTCTTCCCGGGCGACGGGTCGCTGCCGGTGAACCCCTACCGGGCGAGCCTCTACCAGCCGCACGAGCTGTACGCCGGGCTGCGTGAGCGCGGGTACCACGCCACGCCCGACGCGCTCGCCTACCACTGGTCGCGTGACGGCGCCCTGCATCACGACGCCTACGTGACGCTGCTCCGGGCGGTGCACGACGACTCGATGAGCGACGCGCTCACCGAGGTGCTGGGCGACTCCCCCGTCGTGGGCGTCATGGGCGGGCACGCCCTCACCCGCGACGCCCACGGCTACCGTGCCGCGGCCGAGCTCGGTCACGCGCTCGCCGGCCGGGGGTTCGTCGTCGCGACCGGCGGCGGGCCGGGCGCGATGGAAGCCGCCAACCTCGGCGCCTTCGCCGCGGATGACGCCACCCTCGCCGACGCGCTCCTCCGGCTCCGGCCGGTGCCCGGCTTCGCACCCGACGTCACCACCTGGGCGCGCGTCGCTCTCGACGTGCACGACGACCTCCTCGTCCGACCGGTGGCCGACGCCCGGGTGCGGAGCATCGGCATCCCCACCTGGTTCTACGGGCACGAGCCACCGAACGTGTTCTGCACCGGGATCGCGAAGTACTTCTCCAACGCCATCCGCGAGGACGGCCTACTCGCCCGCTGCACCACCGGGGTGGTGGTGCTCGAGGGCGCAGCGGGCACCGTGCAGGAGGTCTTCCAGGCGGCGACGATGCTCTACTACGGCCGCGACCGTGGCGGCCCGCTCCCCCGCCTGGTGCTCGTCGGCCGGCGACACTGGACCGAGGTGGTCCCGGTGTGGCCGGTGCTCACCGCCCTCGCGGCCGGGCGCCCGATGGCCGACCGGCTGCACCTCGTCGACGACGTCGTCGACGCCGCAGGTCTGCTGGCCGGCCCCTGAACCGGCGTCGACCGGGCGCTCGGAGCCCGACGCTCGCCCGCTCGGAACGTCTCGACGAGCGCTACCCACGGGGAGGACACGGTCGACATGACGACGAGACTGCCGAGCGATCCGGACGCCGGCCGAGCGCGGGCCCTGGCACTGAGTCTGCTCGCCGGCTCCCTGGCCGCCGAGATCCTCAGCATCGCGATCGTCTGGCTCCTCGTCAGCGGCGGAGGCGCCGCCGGTGCCGCCTGGTTGGTACCTCAGCTGCTGGCCGCGATCGTGTCGGGCACGTTCGGCCGCCACTGGTCGACGCGCTGGAGACCAGTCCGGGTGGTCATCTGCTCCGAGTGCGTGCGGCTAGTGGCAGCACTGACGGCGCTGTGCGCAGCGCTCGCCGGCGCGCCGGTATGGACGTACGTCGTCGTCGGGGTGATCGCCGCGGCAGCTCGGCCGCACCACGACGCGGGCGTCATGGCGTCGCTGCGACTCCTCCGGCTCTCCGCGACGACACGGAGCCGGCAGGCGGCCCGGCTCGACAACACGCTGCGGCTGGCGCGAGTCGCCGGTCCGGGCGTGGCGGCGGCGAGCGCGTGGGGGTCGCGCGACGGGTTCACGCTCGGGGTCGCTGCGGTCGGCTTCGCGCTGGCTGCGCTCCTGGCGACGTCCGCCGGCCGGGGCACGCCCAACGTGCCGGACACGGCGCCGCCGGCTCGGGCCGACCCGTCCTCTGACCCGCCGGATGCCGTGCTCCGCTTCTGCTTCCTCACCCAGGCGCTCACCGCCGGCACGTGGTATCTCGGCTTCGTGGTCTGCGTGGCGCTCCTGCTGGATGCCGTGGACGGCCCGTTGGGTGGACTCGCCGGGTTCGGTCTGGCCACCTCGGTTTACGGTGCCGGGAACCTGCTGACGGGGCTCGCCGTCGCGCGTCTCCCCCAGACCAGCAGGGTCGCCGTCGTCGTGCTCGCCGCTCGGCTGGTAGCGGCCGGCGGCTTCCTCGTCATCACGCTGGGTGCGGATCGGCCGCCGCTCGTCTTCGTGGGAGCCGCGATCGTGGCGGCCGGCACGCCGATCGCCGACGTGACCTTCATCAGGTACGTGCAGACGGCGCTGCCCTGGACCGCGGTCGCCGCAGCAGCCCGGCGCAAGAGCGTCTCGGAGTACGGCGGCATGCTCGTGGCGTTGTCGGTCGGCTCGGCTGCGCTGCACGTGCTGTCACCACGAACCGTCGTCCTGGGGTGTGCGGCCGCCATGGCCGTGCTCCCGTCGGTCGCGTTCCTCCTGGTCGGAGGCCGGCGGTGACCACAGGCCCGGAGCCTGGATCGGGCGGTCGACGCGGCGAGCCGGCCACGGGCGACGCGGCGAGCGGGCTACGGGCGACGCGGCGAGCAGGCTACGGGCGCCGACGATCTCGGCACGAGGGTCAGGGACGGGTGAGCAGGACGATGCCGAGGCACATCTCGTCGGTGGTGCCCTCGCCCCACGCGACGTAGCGCTCGGGTTGACCCTCGAACGCGGGCAGCGAGTCGCGCAGCGCCTGGTCGTGCGTGCAGGTCACCGTCACGGTGTCCCCGGGACCCACCGTCACCGGTGTCGCGAGCGGGATGCTGCCCTGGTCGTCGAAGTCCCACACCGGCACCTCGAGCACCCGGTTCGCCTGCGGGGTGCCCTTGTTGACGTCGACCGTGATGGCGCGACCGAGCAGGTGCATGTGCCCGGCCACCGCGCGGATGGTGCCCTTCTCGCGGACCTGGCGGGCGCAGCTCTGCACCGGCCCGGGGTCGAGGGGCCCGCACAGCAGGTGGATGAGGTCGGCACGGGCCGGGTTCTCGTCGAACCGTTTCCGGATGTCGGCGACCGCCACGGTGCGGTTGCAGAGGCCGGAGCGCCGGTCCTCCCGGCACGGCAGCTCGACCGGCGCCGGGAGCAGCATCGTGTCGAGCGCCTGCTTGCCGCTCCCCTCGGCCTCGGAGAGCCGGAGCCGGACCGAGCTGCGGTCGGGTGCGGTGCCGGCGAGCAGGTTGTAGTGCATCTGGACGACCAGCCGGCTGCCCTTCGCGAGCGGGATGCCGATGTCCGCGGCCATCACCCGCTCGCCGCCCCCGGGCGCCCACGCACCCACCCAGTCCGCTTTGTCGAGGTCGACCCCGGCGCCACCGACGCCGTCACCCACGCCGCTGCCGCCGAAGCAGGTCCAGCCCGGGCCGGGGTCGGCGGCGTCACGGCGCTCGGCGACGTCGACGTCATCCGGCTCGACCTTGGAGACGATGACGTGGTGGACGACCTCGGGATTGTCCGGCCGGATGTCGACCCCGCTCACCAGCTGGTCGCTGCCGAGCCGCGGGTCGAGGAGGAAGCAGCGGTAGTCGTCGGTGCCGGTCTCGGTGGGCGCCGACGGCGTGTACGCGACCGGCAGCCGGAGCTCGGCGAACCGCTCGCCCGCCCGCAGCGGCACCGCCTTCGGCGTCGTGGACGGCGCGGGGGCCGCGCTCGTGGAGTGCCCGTGGGCCGTGCTGGGCCGCAGGTTGGCGGGCAGGTCGGCATCCGACGCGCAGCCCGCGGCGAGCAGCGTCACCACGGCCGCGGTGGCCGTGAGCGTCATCCGCTTCGTCGCGCCGTTCCTCACCGGGCCAGCGTAACCACGTGCGCCTGCGGAGCGGGACCGGCCGAAGGGCGCCGGCGGTCAGGCGGTCGACGCGGCGAGCTGGCCGCAGGCGCCGTCGATGTCCGAGCCTCGGGTGTCGCGGACCGTCGTGGGGATGCCGTGCGCCCGCAGCCGCTCCACGAACTGCTGCTCCACTCCGCGCCGGGATGCGGTCCAGCGCGAGCCCGGCGTCGGGTTCAGCGGGATCGGGTTGACGTGCACCCAGCCCCTCCCCCGGGCGGTCAGCTTCTCGCCGAGCAGGTCGGCCCGCCAGGCCTGGTCGTTGACGTCGCGGATGAGGGCGTACTCGATGCTCACCCGGCGCCCGGTGGCGTCGTGGTACCGCTTCGCGGCATCGATCGCCTCGTCGACCTTCCACCGGGTGTTGACCGGCACGAGCTCGTCGCGCAGCTCGTCGTCGGGAGCGTGCAGCGACAGCGCCAGGGTCACCGGCACGCCCTCGGCGGTGAGCCGGTCGATGCCCGGCACGAGGCCGACCGTCGACATCGTGATGCCACGAGCCGACAGACCGAGCCCTGCGGGAGCCGGGTCGACGAGGCGGCGGATCGCCCCGACGGCAGCGCGGTAGTTGGCCAGCGCCTCCCCCATTCCCATGAACACGACGTTGGTCACCCGTCCCGCACGAGGGGTGCCGGATGACGAGGAGCCGGCGCGGGCGTCATCCGGCACCTCACCGAGCGGGTCACCGTGGCCGGCCGCACCGAGCGGGTCACGGTCGCCGGCCGCACCGAGCGGGTCACGGTCGCCGGCCTCACCGAGCGGGTCGCCGTCGCCGGCCTCGTCGCCGAGAGCGGCGAATCGGGTTGTCGTGGAACCCGGCTCAGGGAGGCCACCGTAGCGGAGCAGTCGCGCCGCGGCGACGACCTGCTCGACGATCTCGGCGGTCGACATGTTGCGGGTCAGGCCCTCCTGGCCGGTGGCGCAGAACGGGCAGTTCATGCCGCATCCCGCCTGGCTCGAGATGCACACCGTGACCCGCTTCGGGTAGCGCATCAGCACCGACTCCACCAGCGCGCCGTCCGCCAGCCGCCAGACCTGCTTCACGGTGGCGCCGGCATCGGCGGTGACCGAGCGCACCGGGGTGAGCAGGGTCGGCAGCAGCTCGGCGACGAGGGCGTCGCGCGCGGCTCGTGGCAGGTCGGTCATCTGCTCGGGCCGGTCGACGAGCCGGTCGAAGTAGTGCGTCGAGAGCTGGTTGGCCCGGAACGCCGGGTGGCCGAGCGCGGCGACGGCGCCGCGGCGTTCGTCGAGGGTGAGGTCGGCGAGGTGCCGCGGCGGCTTGCCACGGCGCGGAGCGGTCAGCGTGATCCGCCCGGGCTCGGGTCGGGTGGTCTCGGGCATCGACGACGATTGTCGCAGCCCGCCGGTACGGCTGACGCACCGCGCCATGAGGCGGAGTGCCCGGTACGCGGGGCCGCGTGTGCTGCCAGGTGCGCTTCCCCACGTCGAGGGTTCGGGGCGCCTGGCACGCGGGGCGGCGCCGACGCCCCGGCGGACCGTGGCGGTTTTCCGGTTTCGCCACGCGGCGGCATCCGGCTCCCTTACCGTGGCCGCAGACTCGTTCGGCAGGGAACGAGCCAGCAGGGAAGGAACAGCCCATGGGCCTGTTCGGCCGTTCACGGTCGGGCGAGGACGGGCGGGAGAACGCGGCGGGTCATCCCGCCGGCGTCCCCGGCGTGCCGAGCGAGACCGACATCCGGATGCTGTCCGCCGACGACGCCGAGGTGATCGACCCCGAGGCGCTCCGGCATCTCGAGCGCCTCACCGCAGCCGCCGAAGGCGATGTCGGCATCCTCACCGCCGACGAGTTCGACTCCGCCCTCACCGCGCGCCTGGTGGGCGCCGATCGGATCCACGACCCCACGGGCGGCTTCGACTACGCCAACTGGTTCGCCGACGGCGTGCACGAGGTGCTCAGCCTCGACCTCCCCTCGGCGGTCGTGATGCTCCCTGAGTCGCGACTCACCGAGACCGGGCACCGGGTGCCGGCGCTCGTCGAACGAGGTCGCCAGAACCTGGCGACCCTCGCCGTGACCTCGCCGGTCGACGTGGAGCGGGTCGGCGACGGCGGCGGCTCGGTGTTCGCGCTGATCGGCGACAGCCCCTACACCGCGTCGTTCGCGCGGTTCCTCGATCTCGTCGTCCGTCGCCTGCTGCCGCGGGCCGACACCGGCGGCGGGTTCGTGTTCGCCGTGCCCTACCGGCACGCCATCGTCATCCAGCCGTGCTCGACCCCGCAGCAGACCCGGGACGCGCTCGAGCTGGTCCCCCCGTACGCCCAGGCGCTGCACGCCGACGGGTCGGGGCCGGTCTCGCCGCACACCTTCCACTGGCTGGACCGGCGCATCACCCGGCTCACCGAGGA
>JBOFLR010000342.1:0-5918 GCA_051657965.1 Dermatophilaceae bacterium | reverse complement strand
TCCGGCACCAGCCGGCCACGCAGCAGGGCACCTCGTGCGCCGGCGGGGAGCCGGCCGTCGACGACGAGCGTGGCGATCGGGGTCGACTCCTCGTCGACGAGCACCACCTCTCGTGCCACAGCCGCGCCGGAGCGCCCGTCCGACGCGGACGGACCGGCGGGCGACCGCGGCGCGTCCGTGCGGGCGGATGGCGTACCGTCATCCGGCCCGAGGCGGAGCAGCACCCGCCCACCGGTGGCCGGCGGGCCGCCGCCGATCGGGCCACCGAGCAGCTGGTGGTCGGGAAGGATGCCGAGCAGGGCCAGCTCGATGTCGCCCAGCCGGGCGTTGTCGATCTCCACCCGGGAGCCGACCATGGACGTCGTCGACACCGGCTGCCACCTCCCCTGCGAGTGCGGTCCTGCCGACACGGACGATGCTCCGTGCTGCCTGTGCGCGAAATGGTAGGCGCGAACGCCCGCCCGCGCTGGCAGTTCGCCTACTCTGGCGAGGACGCAGCGACAGACCGCGGCGGCAGGGGAGAAGGAGTCACGCCGTGATGTCATCCCTCGTGCGCCGGTTCAGAGCCTCCGTGACCATGGTCGCGGCGCTCGCCGCGGTGCTGCCGTCGGCCGCTTTCACCATGGCGCCGTCCGGCCGGCCGCAGGTCGGCGGGGCCGCCACGTCGACCACGCAGGTCGCACCGGCCACCGTGTCGCAGATGGCGTCGCCGATGGAGCGTGACGCGGTCGCCGTGTCGCAGGTGGCGTCGCCGATCGAACGGGACGCGGCCGCCGTCATCGCGGATGCCGGGATCCGCCGGTCGTGGACCTTCGGTGGCGCCTCGCTCGGCCCGGTCGCGCCGGGCGCCTCGTTCGGGTCGCCGGCGCTGTTCGCGAGCGGCGACCGCCCGAGCCTGTCGGTCGTGGCGTCATCCCGTGGGCGCGTGCTCGACGTGCGGTCGTGGCGCGGGCTGCGGCCCGGGCAGCCGGTGCAGCGCGGGGCCTCGATGCTCAGCACCGACCCCGACTTCTGGCGGACCCACCCGTGGGGGCGCGAAGGGTCGGGCTCGACGTTCGACCCGCGTGCCGGCGACTTCTCGGTGTCGGTGTGGCTGCTGCCCACCGACGCTGCATCCTTCCCTCTGGGGTCGGCGCCGGTCGGGTCGGTGAGCCCCAACGTGGTGCAGAAGGGCCGCAGCACCGCGGCCGGCGGCTACTGGAAGCTCGGCCTGCAGCTGGTGCGCACGTCATCCGGCCTGGCCTGGGCTCCGGAGTGCGTGCTGCGCGGCGGCGACGGCCACACCGTGGCGGTCGGGCGGTCGCGGACACCACTGGTGCTCGCGACCGGTGCCGGCACCGTCGTCACGTGCACCAGGTCCGGCGACCGGCTCGGCCTCACCGTCGCCGGCGACGGCCGGTCGGCGTCGTCGGTGTCGGTCGCCGGCGCCGCCCGGCTGCACGTCGACAACACCGCCGCCGTGTCGGTGGCGAACAAGCCGGGTGCCACGACCGCCGAGGACGCCTACGACGGCCTGCTCACCGACCTCGCCGTCACCACCGGCTGATCGGCATCCTGCACCGGACCTACCGGCCACGTCCGCTACGGCATGGACGTTCGCGAGTTTCGGCAGTGATATCGTCAGTGTGATATCGGAGGTGAGTCCAGTGGAGCAGATCCTGATCCGCAATCTTCCCGAGGGGACGAAGGCCGCGCTGCGTGCGCGCGCCGAGCAACGGCATCGGTCGGTCGAGGCGGAGGCCCGTGAGCTCCTGACCTCGGCCCTTGCGGAGGAGCCTGTCACCATCGTCGATCTGCTGAGTACCGACGAGGGCGACGACATCGATTTTGAGCCCGAGCGCCTGGGCCTGACGGCTCGCTCGGCCGAACTGTGAAGTACGTACTGGACACCAAGGTCGTGTCCGCATTGCGGGTCAAGGGCCGTAACCGGCCGGTCGAGGTGTGGGCGGCGGCCGTTCCTGTCGGTGACCAGTTCGTCACGGCGACCACGGTCGCCGAGATCGAGCGAGGGGTGGTCGCCAAGGAGCGGTCCGACCCGAGCCAGGGTGCAGTCCTTCGGCGCTGGTTCGAGGAGCGGGTGCTGCCCGCGTTCGCCGGTCGGATGTTGCCATTCGACCTGCCGGCAGCGCGGGTGCTCGCGGCCTACCGGGTGCCCGAGCATGCACCGCTGGATGACGCCCTGGTCGCCGCCGTCGCGCAGTCCGCGGAGATGACCGTCGCTACACGGAACCGCAAGCACTTCGAACCCCTCGGTGTCCCATGCGTCGACCCTTGGGACATGACACCAGACGACCTCTCTCGCTGACGGTGTCGGGCGGTCGGTCAACAGCAGGCCGGCACCTCGACGCTACGCCCCGGCGGCGTTCGTGCCGCGGTCGTCGCCGGTGCTGAGAAGGCCGTGGGTCGTCGGCTGCCGCAGTGTCGGAGCCGCCGCCTAGACTCGGGGAAATGCCGTCGTTGTCCGCCCTGCGCGAGCGTGTCCACACCCTGCCCGGGCTCACTCGCCTCCGTGCCGCGCTCGACCTCCCCTCCGCCGAGATCACCGCCGGCACCCCGGCAGGGGCTCGAGCCGCCGTCGTGGCGTCGCTCGCTCCGCGTCCTACCGGCGCGCCGGTGCTCGCCGTCACCGCCACCGGCCGTGAGGCCGAGGACCTCACCACCGCGCTCGGCGCCTACCTCGGGCCGGATGCCGTGGCGCACTTCCCGTCCTGGGAGACCCTCCCGCACGAGCGGCTCAGCCCGCGCAGCGACACCGTGGGCCAGCGGCTGTCGGTGCTCCGCCGGCTCGCTCACCCCGATGCCGCGGATGCCGCGCATGGCAGCCCCGCGGTGGTCGTGGCCCCGGTGCGGGCGGTGCTGCAGCCGATCGCCAAGGGTTTAGGCGACCTGCGCCCGGTCGCCCTGGTCGCCGGCGACGACGTGCCCCTCGGCGAGGTGGTCGAGCGGCTGGCCGCCGCGGCCTACGCCCGCACCGACCTCGTGGAGCGGCGCGGCGAGTTCGCGGTGCGCGGCGGCATCCTCGACGTGTTCCCGCCCACCGAGGAGCACCCGCTGCGGGTCGAGTTCTGGGGCGACACCGTCGAGGAGATCCGCTGGTTCACCGTCGCCGACCAGCGCTCGCTCGAGGTCGCCGCAGGTGGGCTGTGGGCGCCACCGTGCCGCGAGCTGCTGCTCACCGACGCGGTGCGCGCCCGGGCCGCCGCGCTGGCCGACTCCCTCCCGGGTGCGGCCGACATCCTCGAGAAGCTCTCGCACGGTATCGCCGTCGAGGGCATGGAATCGCTGACGCCGGCGCTGGTCGACGGGATGGAGACCGTGCTCGAGGTGCTGCCCGAGGGTGCCCTGGTGGTCACCTGCGACCCCGAGCGGGTGCGCACCCGGGCCCACGACCTGGTGGCCACCAGCGAGGAGTTCCTGCAGGCCGGCTGGGTGGGCGCCGTCGGCGGCGCCGCCGCGCCGATCGACCTCGAGGGCATCCTCGGCACCGCCTCGTTCCGCACCGTCGCCGAGCTGCGCGCCCAGGCGAGGGAGCTCGGCATCCGGTGGTGTGACCTCACGCCCTTCGGCGTCGCCGAGCTCGGCGACACCACCGACATCGACGACACGATCGACCTCGGACTGGCCGCCTCGCCGTCGTTCCGGGGCGACACCGAGGCGGCCGTCGCCGAGCTGCGCCGTCTGGTCGCGGCGGAGTGGTCGGTGCTCGCGATCACCGAGGGGCCGGGTCTGGCCAAGCGGGTCGCCGAGGTGATGGCGGAGCACGACGTGCCGAGCCGCCTTCTCGCCGGAGGCAGTCCGGAGCCGGGCCTGGTCACCGTCACGACCGGCGCGGTCGGGCCGGGCTTCCTCGCTCCGGACGCACGGCTCGCCGTCCTCACCGAGGCCGACCTCACCGGCGCCGCCGCCGGCTCGGGCACGTCCACCAAGGACATGCGCCGGATGCCGTCTCGCCGGCGGAACCAGGTCGACCCCCTCCAGCTGCGGCCCGGCGACTTCGTCGTGCACGAGCAGCACGGCGTGGGCCGGTTCGTCGAGATGGTGCAGCGCACCGTGCAGGGGGCGACCCGCGAGTACCTCGTGCTCGAGTACGCGCCGTCCAAGCGCGGCCAGCCCGGCGACCGCCTCTACGTGCCCACCGACCAGCTCGACCAGGTCACCCGGTACGTCGGCGGTGAGCAGCCCACGTTGAACAAGCTCGGTGGCTCGGACTGGCAGCAGACCAAGGGCCGGGCCCGCCGCTACGTCAAGCAGATCGCCGCCGAGCTGATCCGCCTCTACTCGGCGCGGATGGCCACGCGCGGGCACGCGTTCCCGCCCGACACGCCGTGGCAGCGCGAGCTCGAGGACGCGTTCGCCCACGTCGAGACGCCCGACCAGCTGACGACGATCGACGAGGTCAAGGCCGACATGGAGCGCGAGGTGCCGATGGACCGCCTGGTCTGCGGCGACGTCGGCTACGGCAAGACCGAGATCGCCGTCCGGGCGGCCTTCAAGGCCGTGCAGGACGGCACCCAGGTGGCGGTGCTCTGCCCGACGACGATCCTCGTGCAGCAGCACGTCAACACCTTCTCGGAGCGGTACGCCGGGTTCCCGGTGGTCGTCAAGGCGCTCTCGCGGTTCCAGTCGGATGCCGAGGCGCGTGCGGTGCTCGCCGGGCTGGCCGACGGCTCGGTCGACGTCGTCATCGGCACCCACCGGCTGCTCGGCAAGGAGGTGCGCTTCAAGCAGCTCGGCCTGGTCGTCGTCGACGAGGAGCAGCGCTTCGGGGTCGAGCACAAGGAGCAGCTCAAGGCGCTGCGCACCTCGGTCGACGTGCTCGCGATGTCGGCCACGCCCATCCCGCGCACGCTCGAGATGGCGGTCACCGGCATCCGCGAGATGTCGACCCTGCAGACTCCGCCGGAGGAACGGCATCCGGTGCTCACCTACGTGGGGGCGTACGACGAGAAGACGGTCACGGCGGCGGTGCGGCGCGAGCTGATGCGCGAGGGTCAGGTGTTCCTCGTGCACAACAAGGTCTCGACCATCGAGAAGGCCGCCGCCCGGCTGCGCGAGCTCGTGCCCGAGGCCCGGGTCGCCACGGCGCACGGGAAGATGGGGGAGCACCTGCTCGAGCAGGTCGTGGTCGACTTCTGGGAGAAGCGGTACGACGTGCTGGTCTGCACGACGATCGTCGAGACCGGGCTCGACATCTCCAACGCCAACACGCTGATCGTCGAGCGCGCCGACCGGCTGGGCCTGAGCCAGCTGCACCAGCTGCGCGGGCGGGTGGGTCGCGGCCGCGAGCGCGCGTACTCGTACTTCCTGTACCCGCCCGAGACGCCGCTCACCGAGACCTCACTCGACCGGCTGCAGACCATCGCCACCAACAGCGACCTCGGTGCCGGCATGGCGGTGGCGATGAAGGACCTCGAGATCCGTGGCGCCGGCAACCTGCTCGGTGGCGAGCAGAGCGGGCACATCGCCGGTGTCGGGTTCGACCTCTACGTGCGGCTGGTGGGCGAGGCGGTGGCGTCGTTCCGGGGAGAGGCCGAGGAGGCGCCGGCCGAGATCAAGGTCGAGCTGCCGGTCGACGCGCACCTGCCGCACGACTACGTGCCGCACGAACGGCTCCGGCTCGAGATGTACAAGAAGCTCGCCGCCGTGGTGGACGAGGCCCAGCTCGCCGAGATCGAGGCCGAGCTCGTCGACCGCTACGGCCAGCCGCCGGAGCCGGTGCGCAACCTGCTCGAGGTGGCCCGGCTGCGCACCGTGGCGCGGTCGGCCGGCATCGCCGACGTCAGCGTGCAGGGGCAGTACGTGCGGTTCGGGCCGGTGGACCTGCGGGAGAGCCAGCAGCTGCGGTTGAACCGGCTGTACCCGCGTTCGATCGTCAAGCCGGCGTTGTCCACGGTGCTGGTGCCGCGGCCGGCCACTGC
>JBOFLR010000341.1:0-2241 GCA_051657965.1 Dermatophilaceae bacterium | reverse complement strand
GCGTAGACGAACGTCATCGACCCGGCGAACCGGGTGATGGCGTCGGCGACCCGCAGCTGCACGTCGCCGGTGCGTCGCTCGATCTCGTGGGCGACCACCGGGTGCCGAATGGACGGATGCCGCCCGGCCGGCACCTCGGGCGGATGCCGGTTCAGGTCGTCATCCGGGTGCGGTCGCGGTCGCGGGCCGGCGTCACCGGGGAGCCCCATCTCGTCCTCCTCACCGGACCGCCTAAGGGCGTGGCGGTCACCGGTCCACTGTCGCATCGTGCCCGGTCGGCCGGACGCTCGGCCGCAACCCGGTCAGGCCGGTCGTGCGGCCGGCACTCCGTCAGGCTGGGCGCTCGCTCATGAGGTCGTCGTCGAGCACCGCGTCGAGAGCGAGGGTGCGGTACCCCTCGTCGTCGAACAGGACGGTCACCCGGTCGGATTCGACGCCCATGACCACGCCGTCGCCGAACTCCCGGTGGGCCACCTCGGCACCGGTCGGGAACGGCGCGTCGCCGGCACCGTTCCGCTCGCGGTCCTCGGCCACCCGCTGCGCGCTGCCGCCCTCGCAGGTGTCGCAGCGACCGCACGGTTCGCCTAGCTGCTCACCGAGGTAGCCGAGCAGGAACTGGCGCCGGCATCCCAGGGTCTCGGCGTACTGCCGCATCATCGCGGTCCGCGTCTCCCGCACCCGCCGGTGGCGTTCGACCTCCTCGGTCGCCCGGCGCACGACCTCCGCCGGCGTCATCCGCTCGAGGAGCCGGACCCGGGAGCGGGTGGTGCGCACCGCCCCGACCTGCTCGAGCAGGTCGACAGCCGCCGTCACACGGCGCGGTCCGACGTCGAGGCTGCGGCGCAGGTCGGTCATCCGGATGCCGTCGCGACCCGCCTTCCGTACGACCCGCCACACGGCGGCGAGCCGCTGCTCGTCGGCGCTCCCGCCGGCATGGAAGCGGTGCAGGGCGAGGTCCTCGGGCCGGTGGAACAGCACGGCACGGGCCGGATCGCCATCGCGGCCCGCCCGGCCGATCTCCTGGTAGTAGGTGTCCGGCGAGTCGGGCGTGGCGGCATGCACGACGACACGCACGTCGGGCTTGTCGATGCCCATGCCGAACGCCGAGGTGGCGACCACGATGTCGGTGTCACCGGTCTGCCAGGCGTCGTGCACCTCGCTGCGCACGGCCGCACGCAGCCCTCCGTGGTAGGCGAGCGCGCGGACTCCGCGTTCGGTCAGCGCCTCGGCGTAGGCGGTGGTGTCGCGCCGGGTCGCGACGTACAGCAGCCCCGGCGGGTCGGCGGCGACCACCTCGTCGAGCACGGCCTCGCGACGCTCGCGGTCCTCGACCAGGTGGCGCGCGGCGAGGTGGATGTTCGGGCGGTCGAAGCCGTGCACGAACAGGCGCGGCTCGCGCATCCCCAGCCGCTCGGCGATCTCGTCGCGCACCGGCGGCGCCGCGGTCGCGGTGAGGGCGAGTACCGGTGGGCGCCCGAGCCGGTCGGCCGCGACATCCAGCCGGAGGTAGTCGGGGCGGAAGTCGTGCCCCCACGACGACACGCAGTGCGCCTCGTCGACGACGAGCAGGGCGACACCGGCCCGGGCCAGCCGGTCGAGCACGTCGTCCTTGGCGAGCTGCTCGGGGCCGAGAAGCAGCACCTGGGGTCCGCCGGCGTCGACCGCGCGCCACAGCTCGTCGCACACCGATGTCGTGAGGTCGGAGTTCAGCGCGTGTGCCGGTGGCGCCGCAGGGGCGGCCCGCAGCGCCTCCACCTGGTCGCGCTGCAGGGCGAGCAGCGGGGAGACCACCACGGTCGGGCCCTCGACGAGAGCGGCCGCCAGCTGGTAGATCGCCGACTTGCCGTAGCCGGTGGGCATCACGGCCACGACGTCACGTCCGTCGAGGACCGCCTCGACCGCCGCGCGCTGGCCGTCCCGCAACCGCTCGATCCCGAGAGTGGTGCGCGCAGTCTCGGCGATCGTCGTGTGATCCACGTCCGCCCTACGACGGCGTGCCATCGCCGCCCGCGCGAGCGCTCTCGTCATCCGCGCTGCGACCCGTGCCGTCGTCCGCACCGCGTCCGCCGCCCGAACCGTCGGGACGGTCGTCGTCGGGGGATGACGCCGCCTCGGGTTCCTCGTCGTGACGGTCATCGTGCTCGGCCGGAACGTTGTCCACCGGTGGCGGGATGGTCGGCTGGTCGTAGTCGCTCACGGATGGCGGGGTACCCCCGCCGCGGCGTGTCCAACCGCCTGTCC
>JBOFLR010000340.1:0-3873 GCA_051657965.1 Dermatophilaceae bacterium | reverse complement strand
CGGTGACGACGCCCCCACTCGCCCCGAGGACCTCGGCCGGCCACGGCGGGCTGAGCACCCGGGTCGGTGCCGGTGGGGGGAGCCGCCCCGGCCACGGCCGGTCGAGCGGTCGGAGCCCGACCGGCCGCTCGCCCCAGGGCACCAGGGCCTGCCGGTCGGCCGGACCGCGACCGCCCTGGAGCACCGGCCGCACCACCGCCTCGTGCCCGAGCAGGCCCTGCACCCGGGCGATGCCGCGCTCGACCCGCTCGTCGGTGTTGCCCCACAGCCCGTCGGCCCGCACCGCGTCGGACTCGACGGTCTCGGGCACGAACCGCACCCGGTCGACGGGTGCACGCACCTCGCCGACCCGCAGGCTGCCCTGCAGCTGCCAGTGCAGCCGGTCGACGAGGTCGGCCGGCTCGAACCAGCGCGGATGCAACCAGGTGCGGGCCGAGACGACCTCGCCCCCGCATTCGACCTCGACCCGCACCGCGGTGCCCACCAGCCCGTGGCCGGCGAGCAGGTCGACGAACCGGTCGGCGGTGCGGCGGGTGCTGAAACAGACGGTCTCGGCGGAGTCGAGCGGTGGCTCGAAGTCGACGTGGCAGCGCAGCTCGGGAGGCGGGGTGCGGGCCGCGAGCGGCTCGGCGCCCTGGCCGCCGACCACCCGGTGCGCCCACGCGACCTGAGGGCCGAACCGGGCCCGCACGTCGGGCCCGGGCAGTTCGGCGAGCCGGCCGAGCGTGCGGATGCCGAGCCGCCGGAGCAGGCTGACGGCGTCCGCGTCGTCGACGACGTCGACCGGCAGCTCGCGCAGGAATGCCGGCGACCCGCCGACGGGGACGACGACACTGTCCTGCTGCTCCGCCTGGCGCGCGGCCTGCACCGCGGTGAACAGCTCGTCGGCGACCCCGAACCGGCAGTCCCATACCCCGCTCTCGACGAGCCGCTCGGCGATGACGGCCGCTGCCTCGGTCTCGCCGCCGTAGTACCGGCCGGGCGACCACAGCGCCGCGAGCCCGGGACGCAGCGGCGCCACGCCGGGACGCAGCGCCTCGAGCTCGCGGAGCACCTCCTCGAATGCCCGGGCGTCACGGTCGGCGTTCGCGACGAGCACCGCAAGCTCGGGGCAGCGGGCCTGGGCGTCGCGGCGGCGCATGCCACGCCGTATCCCGAAGCCGCGTGCCGGGCCGTTGCAGGACTGCACGACGTTCGCGGCGAACACCGCCGCCGGAGCGGGCGTCACGACGCCGGGCAAGGCCGTGAGGCGGCGTTCGAGCTGCTGTTCGGCCAGAGCCGTGACGACCGGCCAGTCGGGGCACCACACGGCGAGTACCCGGCGAAGGGTGGGTGCGGTCGGCTCACGTACGGGTCCCGGGCGCCCACGCACGGCGTGGGACTCGTGCGTGGGCGGGTGAGATCCGCGCGGGGGCGCGGGGGACTCGATCCGGCGCGAGGTGGGGGCGGTCGTCATCCGGCGTCCTGGACCGGCTCGTCCGGCTGCGCGGCCGGCGCATACCCGGCCAGCGCGGCGGGTGCGGGCACGCCGGATGACGAGCGGCCGGCATCCGTGCCGGCGGGGCCGTCGGCGCGCTGCACGGGGGCGTCGGGCGCCGGGAGCCACAGCGGTGTGCGGCGGGCCGGCGCGGCGCCTCGTCGGGAGGCGAGCACGACCCGGCGGGACCGCAGGTGCCCGTACCCGTGCTCGGGCCCCTCCCAGCGGATGTCCTCGGTGCACAGGCTCAGCTCGGCTCGTGGCCACGGGCCGATGCTGACGAGCACCGACGAGCGGGTGCGCAGCCTGGCCGAGACGCGCTCGGCCACCCGGGGCGTGACCCGCACCGGCGGGCGCACGACGACGAGGTCGGCGACGTCGACGAAGGCCCCGATGACGTCGAGCCAGAGCTCACCCGGGTCGGGGACGAGCACGGTGCGCCCGAGGTCGACCCCGACCTCGTGCGCGGCCTCGACGCCGAAGTCCCGCACCCCGACGACCGCGCACCACGAGCCCGACCGTGTCGGCCCGCTCATCAGCGCCATCGCCAGGCCGACGCCGTCGACCTCGTAGCTGCCGCCGGCGCGCAGCGTCACCACACCGGTGAGTGCCGGATGAAGGGCGAGGGCCCGGCGGGCGGTGCCGCCCTGCATCCGCGACATGCGCTCGCGCAGCCGCCCCACGTCATCCGGCGTCGACACACCGGCGATCGCGGCCACCGAAGCCGGTGGCAGCATCGGTGGTGCGGACATCATGAGATGGTATCGTACATGCGTTCGACTTCATGGGATCCGGATCAGGAGCTATTTCGTTGCATGCTTTCGACGTGTACACTGCGTACACGTCGAAGGCAGGCAATGTGAAGGAGCCGGTCATGAGTGTGAGCTCCGCGCACTATCCGACGCTGCGCGCTGGGCGCGACCACCTCAAGGACGTGTTCGATGCAGCGGCCGCAGGGGTTCCGGCGTCGGTGACTCGCGACCGGGTCCGGGTCGCCGCCGTCGATGCGGACCGCTTGGTCCGCTATCTGTCGGTCCTCAATCCCGCGAACGCCCAAGTCGTTGCCGAGAACGACGGATGGAGCGTGTTCCTGCCCGGGCTGCCTGTCGCAGCCGACGGCGACACCCTCGACGAAGCGCTCGACGAGGTCGTGATCGCCCTGCGCGACTACGCCAAAGCATGGGCTGCCCGACTCCGTCACGCTTCCAACCACGCAGACAACTGGGGCCTGGTGCAGGTCATCGAGCTGTCCGACGACGAGCACCTCAAGGCGTGGCTCCACAGCGCGTGAAGTACCCGCCTGGTACGCGGCGGGACCATCAACGTTTCTGTACTACCGAGGGATGGACGGTGCGCGAGAGCGCAACCGGCAGGCGCGGCACCCACCACGTCGACTACGAGCTCGTCCTGCCCGACGGGCGGGTCCTGCGCACCCGCGTCAGCCATCCGCCGAACCGCAGCAGCTATGGCTCGGCGATGTGGGCGCACATCCTGCGGGACCAGCTCGACGTCACCGAGCGAGAGTTCTGGGACTGCGTCAAGGACGGCCTCGCGCCGGACCGGGGCGTCAGTCAACCCGTCTCGAGTGCCATACCTGTCGGAGTGGCGATCTCGCTGGTCAACACCTTCCACATTCCCGAGTCCGAGGTGCGGGCGATGACCAGAGAGCAGGCGATAGATCGACTCGCCGAGTGCTACCGCAACCAGTGAGCAGTCGTCCGGCGCGCTCGTGTCGCTGGTCCGTCAGCCGCCGTCCGACCACGGGTTCAGCGCCGCCACGCCGGCGCGCTCGAAGTCCTTGCTGTTGCGGGTCACGACCGTCAGCGACCTGGCGAGGGCCGTGCCGGCGATCAGTGCGTCGTGCTGCGGGGCGTGGTCCGGGACGTGCAGGGGGGCGACCCGCCGGGCTGCGCTCAGGTCGAGGGGCAGGACGCGGTCGGCGAACCCGGCGAGCACGCGGTCCTCGAACCAGCGGGTCAGGGCTCGTGCCCGGTCGGGATCCGTGCGTGCTTTGCGGAGGATGCCGAGCTCGATCTCGATCACGGTCACCACGCTGATCGCCAGGTCGGTGGCGGACTGTCGGGACACCCAGGTCTTGACGCCGCGATCGCCAGCGCGTCTGCGCAGCTCACTGATGACGTTGGTGTCGAGCAGATATCTCACCACCGGGCCGGATCGATCCACTGTCCGACGGGCTCGACCTCGAGGTCGATGTCGGACTCGTCGTCGCTGCCCATCTCCAGCCACGCCGCGAGGTCCGCCGGCGCCTGGTGCAGCCGCTGGAACTCGGCGTACGTCATCAGCACGTAGGAGGGCCGGTCGTGCTCGGTGATCACCACCGGCTCCTTCTCGGCCGCGCGCTTGACCTGGCTCGGCCGCTGGTTGAACTCCTTGCC
>JBOFLR010000339.1:0-4621 GCA_051657965.1 Dermatophilaceae bacterium | reverse complement strand
ACGCACGCGTGGCCGAGGTGAGTGAGACGCACGCCGGTCACGGTACGACGTGAGCGGCGGCCGGTGTGGACCGGATCGGCCGGCCTCCGCCTGCATCCGAACACCCGGACCCGCAGGGGACGAGTCGGGCTGTAGGCCGGGTTCTGTCCCGCGCCACCGTTGCCGGTGACGCGGTGACGGTCATCCATCTCGGGTGGCCGTTGCCGACCACCTCCAGCGCCCTACCCGGATGCTCGGGCGGGCCGCCCTCGAACGCATCCTGTCTGGGCTTGCTCCGGATGGGGTTTACCGAGCCGACCTGGTCACCCAGGCCGCTGGTGGTCTCTTACACCACCGTTTCACCCTTGCTCCTCGCCCCGGTCTCGCGACCGTGGCGAGGGGCGGTCTGTTCTCTGTGGCACTGTCCCGCGGGTCGCCCCGGGTGGCTGTTGGCCACCATCCTGCCCTTCGGAGCCCGGACCTTCCTCGGCGGTGGTCGCCCACCGACGCGACCGTCCGCCCGACTCGTCCGCGCGCCAGTGTAGGGCCAGCGGCGGTTCGTCGTACCGCACGGCCGGATGCCGCCGGACGCCGGCGAGTGCTCAGCGGCCGAACGACACCCGCCGGATGTCGACCGGCAGCGCCGGAGCGCCGTCTTCCACGGTCCCCTCGGTGCCGGGGTCGATGCCACCGGCCGCGATCTCGTCGAGCACCCGCATGCCTCGCTCGGTCACGTGGCCGAACACCGTGTAGTCGGGTCGCAGCCGTGAGTCCTCGTAGACGAGGAAGAACTGGCTGCCGTTGGTGTCCGGGCCGGCGTTGGCCATGGCCAGGGTGCCGCGAGGGTAGTTCTTGCGGCTGCCGTCGGGGAATCCGGGCCAGTTCTCGAGGGCCTGTGCTGAGGCCAGCTCGTCGCCGAAGGAGTACCCCGGGTCGCCGAAGCCGGTGCCGAGCGGGTCACCGCACTGCAGCACGGAGAGCGCCGACGGTGGGGTGCGGTAGGCCGTGAGCCGGTGGCAGCGGGTGTCGTCGAAGTAGTCGCGGCGGGCGAGGTGCACGAAGCTCTGGACCGTGCACGGTGCCATGGCCCGGTCGAGCACGAGCGGGATCTCGCCGCGGTTGGTGCGCAGCGTGATGCGCTCCTTCCCCCGGTCCGGTGTGCGCTCCGGATCGCGCGGGAGACCGACCCAGGTGGAGTACGTCTGGTCCTCGAGCGGCGTGTAGGCGCACGGGCCGTCGGTGGGCCCCGCACCGGGGTCGTCGGCGGCGACGACGGTGGTGCGTGCGGCCGCAGGCCCGGCGCTCGGGGCTGCCGCGACGGCGGCGGTCGGCACGAGGATGGCGAGTGCCGCGATGGCGCTCGCCGTGGCAAGGGTTCGTCGGATGCGCATGAAGGTCTCCTGCAGGTCGATGGCCGGGGGCGCGGACCTCGACGACGCTAGCGCCGCACCCGGACAGGCGCTCGTCGAACGCCTCACCGCCCGACCATGGACGTTCACGACCGGCGACCGTGGACGTTCCCGACCGGCGACCCGCAACACCGCCGTCAGCGGTCAGCGGTCAGCGGTCAGCGGTCAGCGGTCAGCGGTCAGCGGTCAGCGGTCAGCGGTCAGCGGTCAGCGGTCCAGGATGAAGCGTGCCTCGCCGGCCGCGATGTCGGCCTCTTCGAGCCGCACCTGCACCGACGCACCGAGGCCGGCTCGCGAGCCGGTGACCCGGGCCAGCACCGGCAGCTCGGTGAGCTGCACCTCCATCCCCCGCTCGGTGTGGTCGACCACGACCGCGGCGAACCCTTCGCCCACCCTGCCGGAGAGCACCGCCACCTCGGTGGCGTCGGCGCACGCCCGTTCGGCGGCCCCGGCGCGGCGGTCGGACTCGCGCATCAGGTCGGGCAGCAGCGGGAGTGCCGCGCGCACGTCATCCGGCACCTCGGCGCCGCGCGAGATCGCCTCGCAGACCGCCAGCCCGAACCGGTCGACCAGCCGCCGCAGCGGCGCGGTGACGTGGGCGTAGGGAGCGGCCACCGCCGCGTGCTCGCGCTGCTCGGGAGGCGTGCCGTCGAAGGCGGTGTACCCGGCGCCGCGGAACAGCGTCGTCGCCTCGTGCACCAACGCCAGGTGCCGCGGGTCGCCGAGGTCGAGCGTCCGGATGAACTCGCCGTACGGCAAACCGTCGGGCCACGGGGCACCAAGACCACGGGCGGCCCGCCGGAACCGCGCGATCGCCTGCTCGGTGGGTGCCGGCATGGTTCGCAGCACGCCGACTCCGGCGTCGAGCATCATGCCGGCCGCCGCCATGCCGGTGAGCAGCGACACCTGGGCGTTCCAGTCCTCGGCGGGGACGGGAGGCCGGAACGCGAGCGTGAAGTCCCCGTCGGGCTGCTCGGTGACCTGCTGCTCCGGCAGCGGCAGGCTCGCCCCGCCGCGCGCCCGCTCCTGAGCGATGCGCCGCTCTCCCACCTCGCGCAGCAGCACGAACCGCGGGTCGGGGTCGGCGGAGTCGACCTCGCGCTGCACGGTCTCGTAGTCGAGCTGTTCGACGCTGCGCACCACGGCCCGCGCCACGGCGGCCGAGACGAGCTCGCCGGACCCGTCGAGCCGCAGGTCCCACACCAGCGCCGGACGAACCTGACCCGGGAGCAGGCTGCCCGCACCCTCGGACAGCACCGGCGGATGCAGCGGGACCCGCCCGTCGGGGAGATAGACCGTCTGGCCGCGGTCGCGGGTCACCCGGTCGAGGGCCGCACCGAGGGTGACGAACGCCGGCACGTCGGCGATGGCGTAGCGGATGCGGTGCCCGTCGCCGTCGCGCTCGAGATACAGGGCCTGGTCGAGATCGGTCGACCCGGGCGGGTCGATCGTGAAGAACGGCAGGTCGGTGAGGTCCTCGCCGCCGACGGGCGCTGCGGCGGAGACGCGCTCGGCCTCGGCGAGCGCGTCGGGTGGGTACGGCGCGTCGAGGCCGAGCTCGGCACGGATCGCCGCGAACCGCTCCCGCAGGGCCCGCTCCGCGTCATCCGGGGTCTCGGCATCGGCGGGCTGCAGGACGATCCGGGGATGCGGCATGCGGCCAAACCTAGTGTGTTCGTAGAGTGCCGCCCGTGCTCATCCTGCTGCCGCCGTCGGAGTCGAAGACGGCGCGCCGACGGGGCAGGCCCGCCGACCCGGCCTCGTGGTCCTTCCCCTCCCTCGCCTCCACCCGCGAGCGCGTCGCCGCGGCGCTGCGGCAGGTGAGCGCGCGACCCGATGCGCTCGCCCTCCTCGGAGTACCGCCGACCCTCGGCGAGGAGGTCGCGCGCAACCTCCGGCTCGATACGTCGCCTGCGGCGCCCGCGGCCGAGGTCTACTCCGGTGTGCTCTACGACGCTCTCGACCTGCGGACGATGGATGCCGCCGCGCGCCGCCGCGCGACCCGCTGGGTGGTCGTCGTCTCGGCCCTGCATGGAGCGGTGCGGCTCGGTGACCGGATCACCGCCTACCGGCTCGCCATGGACGCCTCCCTGCCCGGGATCGGACCGCTCGCCGCGGCCTGGCGGCCGGTGCTCGCAGAGGTACTGCCGGATGCCGCGGGGCGAGGTGTCGTCGTCGACTGCCGCTCCGCGCCCTACGCCGCGGCCTGGCGGCCCACCGGCGACCTCGCGCAGCGCTGGGTGCAGGTGCGCGTGCCCGGGGCCAGCCACCTGGCGAAGCACACCCGCGGCCTCGTGGCCCGCCACCTCTGTGTCACCGGTGCCGGAGTGCGGTCGGCGGCGTCGCTCGCGGCGGGCGTCGGCACCGCGTTCGACGTCGAGCTGCACGAGCCGGTGCGCGACACCGCCCCCTGGGTGCTCGACGTCCACGCGCCGTGACGTCCAGCCGCGGCGCGCCGGTGACGGTCCCAACGTTCGACACCGGGACCCGGCTCGGCGTCATCCGGCACACGGGCCGAGCCGAGCACGTTGGATGGGCGCCATGACACCACTTGATTCGATCACCCGTGCCGCACAGCGCCGGCTGGGCGCCGCCCTGCGCTCGCGCGTCGCCGGCGACGACGCCCCCGAACGTGCGGCGGTGATCTGGGGGCGCCCGGGTGACCGGTGGTTCGGGTCCGAGGACCCGGTGTGGCGGGTGCACGCCGACGCGTCGATGTTCCCCGGTGGGGTGGCGGCGCTGCTGCTGCAGTCGCTGCATCCTGGGGCGATGGCCGGGGTGGCGGGGCACAGCGGCTACCGCGGCGACCCGTGGGGGCGGTTGCAGCGCACCTCGCACTTCCTCGCGACGACGACGTTCGGCACGATCGACGATGCGGAGGACGCCATCGCGCGCGTGCGCGGCATCCATGAACGGGTCCGCGGTCGCGACCACCGCGGTCGCCCCTACCGGGCGAGCGACCCGAACCTGCTCGGGTGGGTGCACGTCGCCGAGGCGACCAGCTTCCTCACCGCGTACCAGCGGTTCTCCGCGACACCGCTCAGCAGCGACGAGGCCGACACCTACGTCGCGCAGTCGGCGATCGTCGCCGAGCGTCTCGGCGCGCGCGACATGCCCACCGATGTCGCCTCGCTGGGTCGGGCGCTCGATGCCTACCGCCCCGAGCTCGAGGCCACACCTGCGGCTCGGGACGCCGCCCGGTTCCTGCTGCTCGATCCGCCACTGCCGTTGGC
>JBOFLR010000338.1:0-5872 GCA_051657965.1 Dermatophilaceae bacterium | reverse complement strand
ATGGGTAGCTGACCTGCGGGAATACGGGCCAAGGTGAACCTGGTCGACGCCCGACTCCATCCGGCTCCGTCCGGCCATCTACGGCTGTCTGCGGGTGAGTGGTGGTCGAGGGCTGACGAGGGGCCGCTCCGGCGCGTGGAGTCCGCTCGAAGGTGCGGACGTGCCCACGGATAGTTTGTCGGCCGTGTCGAGACGATCGTCCCGCGGTGCCTACCGTGCCCGCCGTGCCGGTAGCCTCCGCGACATCCGAGCCGACGCTGGCCGTGATCGAGGACCGGTGGAGCATCGATGATCGAGGACCGGTGGAGCATCGAGGTGGGTGAGCCGGCGGTGGCAGCCCGCGATACACCGGCTGCGGCGCAGACCGGTGCCACGGCGTGGGTCGGCCGCCGATGAGCGTGCCGCCGGGGGACGGTGTCGGGGCCGGTCACGACCCGGGGTTCCTCGGCGCCGGTGCTCTGGAGGTCCCGCTGCCGACCCCGGCCGCCACGACTGGTGAGGTGGTCCGTCTGGAGTACACGCACTTCACGGTGCTGCTCGCGACCGGCCGCCGGTTCGCCGTGGCCACCGCGGTCGATCTGGACGGCTCCGCCCTGCTCGACCTGGAGCGTGCCGACGACTGGCGGCTGGAGCCGCGGGTGCCGGCCTCGTCCCAGGTGGGTGCGGAGGTCTACGCCGACAACGACCTCGACCGCGGGCACCTGGTCCGCCGCCGGGACCCGGTGTGGGGTGCCCCCGACGTCGCCGCGCGGGCCAACGAGGACACCTTCGTCTACCCGAACGCCGCGCCACAGGCCGCCGCGTTCAACCAGAGCCCCGAGCTGTGGCTCGGCCTGGAGGACTACCTGCTGGAGTCGGCGGATGCCGAGGACGCCCGCCTGGTGGTGCTCACCGCACCGGTGCTGGCCACCGACGACCCGCCGTACCGCGGGGTGCAGGTGCCGCGGCGCTTCTGGAAGGTCGCCGCGTGGAACCGGCAGGGCGCGCTCGCCGCCACCGCCTACCTGCTGGACCAGTCCTCGCTGCTGGACGTCGTCCTGGCCGAGGAGGCCGGTGCCCCGATGAATGAGGACGAGGTCGCGCAGGTGCTGGAGCTTGGCCCGTTCCGGACCTTCCAGGTGCCGGTCACCGACGTGGCCGACCTGACCGGCCTGGCGCTCGGGCCGCTGCCGGCGGCCGACCGCTACCAGCCACCGGCCGACGGCACCGTCGTCGAGCCGCCGGCCCGTCCGGGATGGCGCCCGCTCACGTCGGTCGCGGACATCGCCCTCGGCGCGGTAGCGCCGTCAGCTCGTCGGTCAGGTCGATGACGTGTCCACTCGTGCTGTCGTCTCACCGAATGCGCGGCCCCGGTCCCATGCTGCGGCGCGTTCGGCGAGGGCGATGACGGTGGCGGTGGTGACGTCGGACCCGGCGAGGATCAGCGCGTGCAGTGCGGCGGCGACGAGCTGTGACGCGTGGCCTTCTGGAACGCCGGTGAGGTCGGAGATGGCGGTGGTCGCGTCGTCTCCGCTCGCTGACCAGAACGAGGTGACCCGGGGCGAGCTGGGGGCGTTCATGGCCTCGACGATCCTGGATGCGAGCGCGGCGTCGGAGTCCTCGTTCAGCACGCGGCGCAGCGCCCGGAGCGCTGCTTCGCGGATCGAGCCGACGGTGGCGAGGGCGATCCGGTGCTGGGTCGCGTCCATGCCGCTCATCCTCTCAGCCCTGTCCGACCGCGAGGACTGTCCGCGGGGCGGCCGAGGTCGAGCGCTACCGGCATCCTGACCGCTGTCCGGGGCTCGCACCTCGGAAGGTGTCGTGCTGGGCGGTCCCGAGAGGTCCTCAGGGTCTCGGGTCGATCCTGGTCCTGGCGTCGAGGCGGAGGGTGGAGTCGTTGGATAGGCCGAGGATGCGCGCGGTGCGGCGCCATCCGATCGCGGTGATGGCGTCTTCGTGGTCCTGGACGGTGCGTTGGCGGGTGGTGATGGCGGCACGGAGGACTTCCGCGGCGACGTTGACGGCGTCGACTGCGGCGCGGAGCTCGTCGATGGTGGCCTGTTGTTCGGCGGTGAGGTTGTCGGGAGGTGTGGTCTTGCCGGCTCGGCGTCGCCTCCGGGCAGGGGCGCGGGTGTCGTTCGGCGCCGTGGTGGTTCGGGTGGCGGAGGTGGTCACAGCGTGATGCCTTTGGCGCGGAGGAAGGGGACGGGGTTGACAGGGGTGGCGCCCAAGCGGACTTCGAAGTGGAGGTGGGCTCCGTAGGAGCGGCCGGTGTTCCCGACGTCGGCGATGGGCTGCCCGGCTCGCACGGCCTGGCCGGCTCGGGCGGCGCGGACGGAGAGGTGGGCGTGGCGGGTGGTGACGCCGCCGCCGTGGTCGATCTCGATCATCTGGCCGTAGGTGCCCATGGTCCCGGAGAAGATGACGGTGCCGGCGGCTGCGGCGTAGACCGGGGTGCCCTCGGGGGCGCCGAGGTCGACGCCTTTGTGGAACGTCGAGCACGGACCGGAGCAGGTGCGGGGCCCGAAGCCGGAGGTGATCTGGTAAGTGCCTTTGCGCAGGGGCGCGGTCCAGGTGCCGGCGGGCACCGCCGCGGCGGCGTCGGTGCAGGTCACGGAGGTCCCGGCGACGATGGACCGGGCGAGGGGCTCCCATCTGGCGTACGCGTCGGGGTAGGCGGAGACCTGTACGGCTTGGGCGGCGCGGGTGACGGGCATGGTCTGCCATCCGGTGATGTCGAGGAGTCCGGGTTGTCCGCCTTGCCCGCCGGTGTAGAACATCGCGGATGCCTTGGCGGCGTTGGTGCGGTCGGCCAGTGGCCCCCAGGGGCGGCGTTGTTGGAACAGTCCGGCGGAGTCGCGGTCGGACTGTGCCTCGGTGAGGTCGGCGCGCAGGGTGGACTCTTGCATGGCGGTGGCGATCGCGACGACGTGGCCACGCTCGGGCACGCGCAGTTGGGCGCCGACGGTGATGATGGTGCGGGCGGTGGTGAGCTGGTCGGGGGTGAGGTCGACGCGGATGCCGGCCGCGGCTTCCACGGTGCAGACCCCGCCCGGGCTGGCGGGCTGGTCCCCGCTGCCGGCGGCCAGGAGGACCCCGGTGGGGGCGGGTGCCGCGGCGAGCAGCAGGTACAGCCCGCCGACCGCAGCGGCCACCAGTGCCACGGCGACGGAGATGGCCTGTCTCACCCGGCGGCCTCGGGGCCGTACATGGTGACCTTCCACCCGGCGAGCGCGTCGAGCTCGATGGTGAGGGTCTCGCCGTTGGTGATGGTGACGTTGACGGCGGCGTCGACGGCGGTCAGGCTGACCAGCTCGCCGCGGACCACGAGCGCCGAGGGCACGAGCTGGGGCACGGTGGCCTGGATCATCGCGGTGGCCTCACCGGTGGTGAGCGCGGACGCCTGGGTGACCCAGGTGGGGCGCGAGGTGGTGCGTGCTTCGAGCCAGACCACGACGAACCGGGTCGCGGCCTCCACGGCCCGCACCTCGCGGGCGACATCCGGTACGGCCGGCTCGCCGCCGGGTGGCGAGCCGGACGCGGTGGGAGTCAGGGTCGGCATCCAGGCCGGCGTGGGCGGCGCCGACTCCGACGGTGGGGCGGCCGGTGAGGCGGCGGCGGGCCGGGCTGCCGGGGCGGACCTGAGGTAGGGGGAGATCATGCTCCACGCGGTGAAGGCGATCAGCACGGCGAAGGCGCCGATGACGGTGCGGCGGAAGTTCTCCGGGGTGTTCACGACCCAGTGCAGCGTGCGGCGGATGCTGGTTCGGATGGTCCTCATGGGCGCTCTCCGATGGTGTAGAGCCGCACGTCGCCGTCCGTGACCGGCGTGGCCGGCAACGTGCGCCGGGCGGGGGCCGGGTCGGGGGAGACCGGCCGCGCTTCCGGGGTGTACAGGTTCGTCTCCCACTTCGGTTGCCTGGCGTAGGCGAGCCGGGTGGTGGCGTGGGCGGCCTCGGGTGGGACGGCGGTCTCCTGGACCGCTGTCGGCCTGGTGCTGGTCTCGGGTGGGATGACGGTTCCCTGGATGACGGCCGGCCGGGGTCCGGCCGGCGGCGGCTGCGGTGGGGTGGTGGGGGTGTAGATGACCCGGCCGGTCTTGGCCGGTGGGGTGGTGAGGGTTGCGGTGAGGTGGTGGACGGTCTGGGAGGCGGCGGTGGACGCGGCGACCTTGGTCGCGGCGGCGGCTCCGGCGCCGCCGGTGGCGGCGCCGACGCCGGCGATGAACGCGCCCTTGATCACGGTGGACGCCATCGAGGACTCCGCGGGCGCGGCCGTCGTCGTGGACGGGGTGTGCCGCGGGTGGGGGTCGGGGAGCTTGTCCGCGGGGAACAGGTCCGGGATGCGGGGCAGCGCGTCCCGGCCGGGCAGCTTGCCCTTGGTGGCGTCGCGGAGCTGCCCGAGCGGGCCGCCTCGGCGCAGGGTGGTGGTCAGCCGCCACACTGCGAGGTTGAGCGCGCCGATGGCCAGGACGGCGACGGGGGAGGGCAGCCCGGACTCCACGGAGAGCAGCGCGGCGTACCCGGCGCCGACGAGGACCACGGAGATGACCGCGAACGCGGCGCCGCTGACCAGCAGGCCGCCGGCGCTGTTGAGCAGGCCGAGCATCATCCACCGCCACCTGGGGTGTTGTGCGGCGATCGCGACCAGTGGGGTGACCGCGACGGTGAGCCGGACGAACACCAGCGCCCACACCACCCGGTACAGGGCGTACCCGAGCATGAGGAGGCTGGAGACGGCGGCGAACCAGCCGAGGAAGGTGTACCCGACGCGGGCGCCGCCCTGCTCGCCGGCGAGGTAGGAGTACGAGGAGGGGTAGTCGTCCTTGACTTTCTCCACGATCTGCTCGGCGCTGTCCTTCTTGCGGGTGAAGATCGCCTCGGCCCTGCTGGGGTCCTCGGCGATCGCGGCTTCCTCGGCGCGGGTGAGGGTGGAGGCGTTCCACAGCGCTGGCCCGTACTCGCGGGCAGCCTTGCTGTTGCCGCGGCCGAAGTTCGCGGTCACCCAGGTCTGGTACACCAGGGACTCGGTCAAGGTGGTGCCGAGCGCGTCGGCGACGTCGCGCTCTCCTGCGGTGCGGTTGATCGCGTCCGAGGCGGTGGCCACCACCGCGGTCATGGCCTTGTCGACGGTGGCGCCGAGAGTGAACGGGTAGAGGATCGCGGCCATCGCGATCATGACGACGACGAGCACCCCGGCGGCGGCGTCGGCGTTCTCGGTGACGCGGCGGCGGGACCGGGTCGCCATCCACACCGCGGTGCCGAGGACCGCGATGCCGATCAACGGGATGAAGAAGCCGTTGCCGAACGCGCGCGTGGCGACGTCGAACACCGGGGTGAGCAGGGCCATGAACTCCGGGTCGAAGATGACCCGGGCCAGGAACACCACGGCCGCGACCATGATCTTGGTCAGGGAGTACAGCAGCGAGGACAGCGGGGTGGTGACGTCGACGCCGAGGTCGCACTGGAAGACGTAGCTGTGCAGGCCGGGGCCGTACCCGTGGACCTCGTAGATCGACACCGTCGACCCGGGCGCGAACGGGTCGCCGTCCTTGATGCTCGCCGGCCCGCCGTCCAGGGACGCGGCCAGGCCGTCACCGGGCAACGACGCGACCGGGATGTCGGGGTCGCCGCACGGCAGCGGGTTGAGGTCGACCGCCGTTGCGGCACCGGCGAACCCCACGACCAGCAGCAAGGCCACGAGGATGACGCGGATGACGCGAGCGCGGCGGCTGCCGCGCTCGGGCCGGCGGGTGCGGGGCCGGCGGGTGCGGGGCCGGCGGCGGTGGGGGTCGGGCCGGCGCCGGCCCCGCACCCGCCGGCCCCGCACCCGCCGGCCCGAGCGCGGCAGCCGCCGCATCCGCGGCATCCGCGTCATCCTCGTGGCCGTGCTG
>JBOFLR010000337.1:0-2018 GCA_051657965.1 Dermatophilaceae bacterium | reverse complement strand
GGGTGAGGAGCAGTCCGCCGGTCCCGAGCCGTTCGTAGAGCCGGGTCCCGTCGGCGAGCCGGATGTCGGGAGCGCGCCGGCCCGCGGCGTCGCCGACGACGAGACGCGAGCGCACCGGAGACGGGGTGAGCATCGACATCTTGCGGGCCACGATCCGGGGGAGCGGGCTGCGCCCCAGCAGGCCGGTCGCCGAGAAGGCCAGCCGCCGTGCCCACGCGGGAAGGGTCTCCATCCGTTCGATGCCGTCGGTGAGTGGGCGCACGTCGCGGTCGAACGCCGCGGCGCGCTCCACACCGTACGAGTCGAGCAGCGCGTCGGCGTCGGACCGGTCGTCGAGGAGCGCGGCGAGCCGCCAGGCGAGCGAGACGGCATCCTGGAGACCGGTGTTGAGGCCCTGGCCGCCCGCCGGGCTGTTGAGGTGGGCGGCATCGCCGGCCAGCACGACGCGCCCGGCACGGTACCGCTCGGCCCGGCGTTCGTGCTTGCGGTAGGCCGCCGTCCACAGCGTCGACCGCCACGCACTCGCACCGAAGATCCGGTCGGCTATCGCGCGGGCCCGGTGCTCGTGGTCCTCCTCGGTCACGTCGTCGGGGATCGCGGACTCGATCAGCCGCCAGATCTGCCCGCGGTCGTCGTCGGAGAAGCGGACCGCCAGGGTGAACGACGGCGCGGTGACGTCGGTCAGCCATCCGGTGGCGTGATCGACGTCCGGAGCGACCGCGATGTCCGCGAGGAACGCCCGGGTCGGGTAGGTGGTGCCCTCGAGCGTCCAGCCGAGCTGCTCGCGCACCGCGCTGTGCGCCCCGTCGGCGCCGACCAGGTATCGGGCTCGCAGCCGGTGCGGCTCGCCGCGCCCGGCCGTGATCACCACCTGCTCGCCGGTGTCGTCGAAGCGGCGCAGCGGGGTGTCGAACCGCACGTCGACCAGCCCGGAGGCGCGAGCGGCGTCGAGCAGGATCCGCTCGGTGCGGTCCTGCGGGATCGCCAGCGCGAAGGCGGTGGCGGTCTGGTCGTGCGACCCGGCGAAGTCCAGGCTCAGCAGCGGGCGGCGGTCGCTGGAGTGCAGCATGTCGAGCGCGGGGTAGACCTGGCCGGCCGCGACCAGCTCGTCGAGCACGCCGGCCGCGGCGAGCACCTCGAGCGACCGCGGGGTGATCAAGGTCGCCCGCGAGTGCTCGTCGAGCTCTGTCCTGGCCTCCAGCACGGTGACCCGGATGCCGCGGCGAGCGAGGAGCAGGGCGAGGGTGAGACCCACGGGGCCAGCACCCGAGACGGCGATGTCGGTGGTGTCGGTGACGGCACCGGCGGTGTCGGTGGTGTCGGGTCGGATGGTCATCGGTGTGCTCCTTCGTGGGTGCTGACGACGTCGTAGGCGTGGTAGTCGGTGCGGACCAGGCCGCGGCTGATCCGTGCGGCGGTGGCGTTGACCTCGTCGGTCGACTGCACCGGGTGTCCCTGGGTGGCGCTGAACACGCGCAGGAAGTCCTCGGTGCTCCGCCACCGGGCGTAGGTGGCGATGCGGCCGGCGGTGATGCCGCGCAGCACGCTCGTGCTGACGCATCCCGGGTCGCGGTTGAACGCCTCGCCGTTGCGGAGGTTGAACGCCGAGACCGGCCGGATCAGCGGGCGCCAGACCCGGAAGACGTCGATCACCGTCACCCCGGATGCCGGGTCGCCGACCGGGGTCGGGTCCACCCCGCCGGTGCCGGCGTGACGGTAGAGCGCGACGTCCGGGCGCACCCCGTCGACGACCGACTGCGGTCCGGTGAGCGCGCCGTCGCGGAAGGAGGCGAGGTCCCGCCACGCCTCGACGGTGACCACCCGGGTGCGGTCGTGAGCCAGGTGCACCGTCCAGCTCAGGCAGCCGTCGCTCGCGCTCTGATGACGTGCAGCCTCCGCCGCCCGGGCGGCCAGGCGCTCGGCCCGGCTCGGGTCGGTGTCGTACTGCCGGAACGCGTGGGTGTCCGCGAGTCCGAGATGTCGCATGGGATCCTCCAGATCTGGCCTATTACGGAAAC
>JBOFLR010000336.1:0-2842 GCA_051657965.1 Dermatophilaceae bacterium | reverse complement strand
CCAGGGCGTCGCGGGCCAGGACGAGGGCGGACGCGTGGTCGGGGCAGCGCACGGCCCTCTCGCGCACCTCGCCGTCCGGCCCGATGTGCCGGTGGCGGGCCGCCCCGCCGATCTCGGACACCGCCCCCGATGCGGTCGGCGCGCCCGTGGTGGCGTCGACGACGCGGTACTTCAGCGAGGACGAGCCGGCGTTGACGACGAGCACCCGCCCGCGGTCCGACGGAGCGTCTCCGGGACGTGCCGGGTCCACCTGCCGCGTCGACGCCCCCCGTGTGGCGTCGTTCGGGGGGACCACGGGGGGCAGCGCCCCCCGTGTGGCGTCATCCGCACGGCCCGTCCGCTCGTCGGGGCTCACCGGGCACCGGCCTGCACCGCGGTGATCGCGATCGTGTTGACGATGTCGCGCACGAGCGCGCCGCGGGAGAGGTCGTTGACCGGCTTCGCCAGGCCCTGCAGCACCGGCCCGATCGCCACCGCGCCCGAGCTGCGCTGCACCGCCTTGTACGTGTTGTTGCCGGTGTTGAGGTCGGGGAAGACGAGGACGGTGGCGCGCCCGGCCACCGGGCTGCCCGACAGCTTCGTGCGTGCGACCTCCGGGTCGACCGCGGCGTCGTACTGGATCGGCCCCTCGACCAGCAGGTCCGGCGCCCGTTCGCGCACGAGCTCCGTTGCCGCCCTGACCTTCTCGACGTCGGCACCGGACCCCGACGCCCCCGTCGAGTACGACAGCATGGCCACCCGCGGGGCGATGCCGAACCGCTCGGCGGTGGCCGCCGACGAGACGGCGATGTCGGCGAGCTGCTCGGCGGTGGGGTCGGGGTTCACGGCGCAGTCCCCGTACACGAGTACCCGGTCGGCGAGGCACATGAGGAAGACGCCGGACACCACTGACACCCCGGGTACCGTCCGGATCACCTCGAGCGCGGGCCGGATGGTGTGCGCCGTGGTGTTCACCGACCCCGAGACCATGCCGTCGGCGAGGCCGGCGCGCACCATCATCGTGCCGAAGTACGCGCCGTCGAGCAGCCGGTCGTGGGCGACGTCGGCGGTCACCCCACGGTGCGCGCGCAGCCGCGCGTACTCGGCGGCGAACTCCTCGCGCCTCGGACTCGTGGCCGGGTCGACGACGTCAGCAGCGGAGACGTCGACCCCGAGCTGGCGGGCCCGGGAGCGCACGGCGTCATCCGACCCGAGCAGCGTGAGCCGGGCGATGCCCCGCTCGAGCACCTGCTCGGCGGCCTGCAGGATGCGGTCCTCGGTCCCCTCCGGCAGCACCACGTGCGCGCCGGCCTCGCGAGCCCGCTCGACGAGGTCGTGCTCGAACATCAGCGGCGTGACGGCACCACCCTCGACGGCCTCGGCCTCGCCGACGATCGCGGTCAGCCCGATCGCCCGGTCCACGAGGCCGAGGGCGGCCGCGATCTTGCGCTCCGAGCCCGAGGTGATCCGTCCCTCGACCCGGCCGAGCGCCGTCGCGACCGCCATGGTCCCGCCGTCGGCGGTCACCATCGGCAGGCGAAGGTCGAGCCCGGCGACGAGCCGGTCGACCTGCGGCGACAGCCCGAACCCGCCGTTGAGCACGACGCCGGCGAGCGCCGGCAGGGTGGCCGACTGGTGCGCGAGCAGCACACCGAGCACGACGTCGTCGCGGTCGCCCGGCACGATGACGACGGCGTCCTCGGTGAGCCGGTCGATGACGTGCGGCATCGACATCGCGGCGACGACGAGACCGAGCGCCTCGCGGTCCAGCAGGTCCTGGTCCCCGTGCACGAGCGCGCCGTCGACCGCCTCGGCGAGCTCGCGGACCGTCGGCGCTCGCAGCAGCGGCGTCTCGGGCAGCACCCAGGCGGGCACCGGGGCCAGCGCGTCGTGCAGCCTGGTGGCCACGGAGTCGACGTCGTCGCCCCGCACCTGGTTCGCGACGACGCCGGCGACCCGGGCGTGCACCTGCCGCGCGGCCGATGACGCCGCCAGGGCGCTCCCGGCGACCTCGACGGCCGGGCGCTCCCTTCCCGGCACGACGAGCACGACCGGAGTGCCGAGGTCGGCGGCGATTCGGGCGTTCGTCGAGAACTCCGTCGGGGTGGTGACGCCGGTGAAGTCCGAGCCCACGACGAGCACCACGTCGGCGGCGTCGGCCACCCGGTGGTACCGGTCGACGACCGTGCCGAGGGCGGATGACGTGTCGGCGTGCAGCGCGTCGTAGGTCACCCCCCACGCGTCCTCCGGTGCGAGGTCGGTGGCCGCCTCGGCGAGGAGCACGCGGAGCAGGTCGTCGTCATCCGCCCGCCCGCGCACGATGGGCCGGAAGACGCCGACCCGGCGGTGCCGGCGCGCGAGCTGAGCCACCAGCCCGACGGCCACGGCGGACTTCCCGGACCGCGCCTCGGTGCCGGCGAGGTAGACGCCGCTCACCCCGACAGGCCCTGCCAGACCCAGTCCGCGATGTCGGGCAGATCGACGAGGTGCTCGCGGATGTACGCGTGGTGCTCGGCGAGGCGGCGGTCGCAGAGGGTCGCGAGGTCCTGCCAGCCCGCCGGCCGGGTGGTGGAGCGGCGCAGCACCTCCTTGGCGAGGTGGAACCGGCTCATCCGGTTGGCCACGACCATGTCGAACGGCGTCGTCGTCGTGCCCTGCTCGTTGAAGCCGCGCACGTGGAAGCGCCCCGGGTTCGAACGACCGTGCACCAGCTGGTGGATCGCCCGCGGGTAGCCGTGGAAGGCGAACACCACGTGGGTCGACGGCGTGAAGATCGCGTCGAACTGGGTGTCGCTGTAGCCGTGCGGATGGTCGGCCTCGGGGACCAGTGCCATGAGGTCGACGACGTTGACGAACCGCACCT
>JBOFLR010000335.1:0-1682 GCA_051657965.1 Dermatophilaceae bacterium | reverse complement strand
GCGAGCGAGTTGAGCGAACGACCGCACAGCAGAGCGAGGATCAGCCCGGCGACGAGGAACGGCGCAAGCGCCCCGACGACGTCGAGCTCCTGGCCGGCGATCGACCCGACGGCCCAGAACCGGTAGGCGTCGAGCGTGCTGATGTCGAGGAGGAGCACGGCCGAGGTCAGCGACGCGAGCAGCGCCGACAGGGCGGCCCCGGCCAGGGCGAGCTTCACCGGCGACGCTCCACCGGGGCCGAGCGAGCCGAGCGCGTACACGACGACGGACGCGACCGCCGCGCCGGCGAAGGCGAACCACACGTAGCCCGCTGGGGAGCGCACCCCGAGGAGGAACACGGCGAGCACTACGGCGAGCGACGCTCCCGCGCTCACACCCAGCAGGCCGGGGTCGGCGAGCGGGTTGCGGGTGAGCCCCTGCATCACCGCTCCGGAGAGACCGAGCGCCATCCCGACGAGGAGGCCGATGATGGTGCGCGGGACCCGCAGCTCGGTGACGACGACGTGGTCGGGGAGGCTGGTGTCGGGAGCGGTGAGCGCCGCGACCACCGTCTCGAGCGGGATCGGCTTGGCGCCGAACGCCAGGCTCGCGAGCACGAGCAGGACGAGCACGGCGCCGGCCAGCGCCAGGCCGCCGAGACGCCGCCTCGGCCGGCCGAGCATCCCGGCCGGCCGTGTCGACGCCGCGGGCTCGCGGAGCGTCGATGACGGATGAAGCAGGCTCACGTGAGGTGAGGCTACCCTTCATCCTCGAGTGTTCAGCCTGACCACCGGATCACGGGCTGGGAGCGCTGTCGAGGAAGCGCGTGATCGACGTCCGTAGGCCTGCCGCATCCAGGCCGTGCGCCGCCACGTGGTCGGCCGGGCTGCCGTAGCGCCGCAGCTCGTCCCTGCCGACCCCGAGTGCGAGCAGCCGGTGCGGCACGTCGTGGAGGGCGCTCGTGACCACGTGCGCCGACGTGCCGGCCAGCCACGGCTCGACGAGCACCACCTCGGGCCGGGCGAGCACCGACCGGAGCAGCCGAGAGTCGAAGGGCCGCACCGTCGAGGTGTAGAGCACCGTGGCGTCGAGCCCCTCGGTGGCGGCGAGCGTGGCGTCGAGCAGCGCGCCGAGGACGACGACGACCGGGCCGTTTCCGCGGCGGACGACGTGCGTCCCGGGGGCGAACGACATCCCGTTGACCTGCTCGACCACCCGGATGTAGTGCAGACCGCCGGCATCGACGGCGGCCCGGAGCGTGGCGTCGACCTCGCGGGGCGTCGAGGGTGCGTGGATGGGCACCCCGAGGGTGTCGAGCAGCGCCACGTCACCCGGCGACTGGTGGGTGCGGCCGCCGGCCGCCACGTCGAACGACCCCCCGGACCCGACCAGCACGCCACCGACGTCCTGGTGCACGAAGTCCAGCTTGACCTGTTCGAAGGCGCGTTCCACGAGGAAGGAAGCGAAGGTGTGCACGATCGGCCGCAGCCCGGCGAGCGCCATCCCCGCCCCGGCACTGACCAGCAGCTGCTCGCGGATGCCGACGTTGACCACTCGGTGCGGATGCCGCCGCCGCACCTCGCCGAGGTACTGACCGGAGATCTCGGCGTAGATCAGGGCGACCCGCGAGTCGTCGTCGACCAGCTCGGCCGCGGTGAGCGCGAACTGCTCGCGCGGCCCGGTCACGTCTCCTCCACCGTCGC
>JBOFLR010000334.1:0-2160 GCA_051657965.1 Dermatophilaceae bacterium | reverse complement strand
GCATCGCCCCGACGCTCAGGTCGGGGTCGGTGGTCAGCGAGCTGGTGGCCGCGTCGAGGAAGCGGTAGAGCCGGTCCGGCCGGGCGAGCAGCCGGCTCGACGTGGCCTCCTGCACCACCGAGGAGAGGAACGCCTGCTGGCGCTCGATGCGGCCCAGGTCGGAGCCGTCGCCGACCGACTTGCGGGTGCGCACGTAGGCGAGCGCCTGCTCGCCGTCGAGACGCTGGCGCCCGGCATCCAGCTCCAGACCGGAGTTGGGGTCGTCGATCGGCTCCGCGGAGCACACCTCGACCCCGCCGAGGGCGTCGACCATGTCCTTGAAGCCGCGGAAGTCGACCACGGCGTAGTGGTCGACGAACAGGTCGGTGTTCCCCTCGAGGGTGCGGATGAGGCAGCCGACCCCGCCCTCGCGGTAGTTGTGGTTCCACTGCCGCACGTCCCACTCCTCGCGGGGCGCGTCGGCCGCGCAGTCCGGCGGCGCCGCCACCATGGAGTCGCGAGGGATCGACACCACCGTGGCCCACGAACGATCGGCCGACAGGTGCACGAGCAGGTTGGTGTCGGACTTCACGCCACGGTCGGCGT
Organism: Dermatophilaceae bacterium; assembly: GCA_051657965.1. GTDB lineage: Bacteria > Actinomycetota > Actinomycetes > Actinomycetales > Dermatophilaceae > JBOFLG01. The sequence goes on along the minus strand of JBOFLR010000334.1, from coordinate 1,575 downwards.
CGGCGCCGTACTGGTCGTTGCCCTCGCCCTCGCGGCTGTCCGAGCCGAGCAGCAGCAGGTTGACCGCGTCGGTCTGCACCGGGCGGTCGCCGAGCGCGTCGGACACGTCGACCCGGGTGACGTTGGCACTCAGCCGCCAGGCCGCGAACGCCGCGCCACCGCCGCTGACGAGGAGGGCGACCACGAGCACGACCGTGAGCCGGCGTCGCCAGCTGCGCACCGGTCGCCGATGCAGCTCACGCCGGCTGGTGGCGGTCTCAGCGGCGACCTGGCGAGGGGACGCGGACGTCGTGCGCGCCTCACCGTCGCGGTCCACCATCGCTCCTCGTCGCCGTACGGTCCGGACACCGGGCCCCGGCCACCCACCGGTGAGTGTAACGACGCCGGGTGGGAGAACCGGGCGGATGACGTGACGTGCGCGTCATCCGCCTTCAGGGCCGGCCGTCGGTACCAGGGGGTGGCGCGTCGAGGGGCTGGCCCTCGCGCAGCGAGGTGAACAGGGAGCCGGCCCGCTCCTCGTCCCACAGCACGGCGCTGCCGGCGTCGGTGTCGGCGCCCAACGAGGAGACCGGCACCACCAGGCTCAGGGTGTCGCCGGAGGAGACCTGCTGCAGCGTGCGCAGCACCCGCCCGGCGTCGGTGAGCGAGGTGTCCTCGCCGACGAGCACGCCGCCGGCGGCGCTGTGCGTGAAGCTCCACCAGCGCCACGGCACCAGCACCGTGGACGGCGTGGCGGCCTTCTTCATCACCGCACCGAGGAACTCGCGCTGGCGCTCGGCCCGGCCCAGGTCGCCGCGCGGGTCGGAGTAGCGCGCCCGCACGTAGCCGAGCGAGGTGGCGCCGTCGAGGGTCTGACAGCCGGCCTGCAGGTCGAGCCCGGCGCGCCGGTCCTCGATGGCCCTCTCGACGCAGATCTCGACCCCGTCGAGGCTGTCGACGACGCTCGCGAAGCCGCCGAACCCGATCTCGACGTACCCGTCGACGCGCAGGCCGGTGGCGTCCTCGAGGGTCTGCACGAGCAGCTCCGGGCCGCCGATCGCGAACGCGGCGTTGACCTTCTGGTCTCCGTTGTCGGGCACCGGAAGGTAGCTGTCGCGGGGGATGGAGATCAGCGCCGACCGGCCGCCACCGTCGGGCACGTGCACGAGGATGATCGAGTCGGTGCGCCGCCCCTCGGCGCTGCCGGTGGTGAGCCGGGACCGGTCCTGCGCGCTCAGCCCCTCCCGGCTGTCGGACCCGACGAGCAGGTAGGTACGGCCCGACCCGTCCGCCGGCCGTTCGCCGTCCGGCTCGCTGTCGACCCGTGACACGGTGCTCCACGCGTGCAGGGGTGCGGCGACGACGAACACCACCCAGAGCAGGAGCACCGCGAGCAGCGCCCGCAGCCAGGTGCGCCCGCGCCCTCGAGGCCTGCGGCCGCGCGCCGGTGCGCGCGGCCCGGGCGGAGGGTCGGACGGCGGCCGCGGACGGCCGAGCTCGTCGTAGCCGGCCGGGTCCGGGCTCGGCAGCACCGGCGGTGCGGATGCCGCCCGCCCACCGCCCGCGGACGACGCCCGCCCGCGTCCTGCGGACGAC
>JBOFLR010000333.1:0-1710 GCA_051657965.1 Dermatophilaceae bacterium | reverse complement strand
GGTTCGAGGGCACCTTCCGCCAACACATGGTCATTCGCGGACGTAACCGAGACACAGCGTGGTTCTCGGTCACCGACAGCGAGTGGCGCACCCTGCGAGCCGTCCACGAACGGTGGCTGGCACCCGGCAACTTCTCGGATGACGGCCGTCAGCGCCTTGCGCTCGGCGCACTCACCACCGCGTGGCGCGCTTCGATCGAGAACCGCTGACGAACAACCGCAGTGAGGCGTGCGGGTCGCACCGTGTCCGAGTCGACCGCTCGACTCCTCGTCTTCGAGCTCAGGTGACAGTCGGATAGTCCCCGCGTAAACCTCATGTCAGGTAGAGGTTTCGCTGCATGTGGCATCGGCACTACGCTTCTTCACGCCCGTATGCATGTGCATCTGCCCAATTGGAATCCCCTGCAGGAGAATGACTTTGAGCACGACGCCTGACTAGCCCGTAACAAAGTGGTGCACCGACGTTCTTTGAACGTCGGTGCGTGAACGAGACTGCCACATGTTCGACGAAATGCCAAGCCCCTATCTGACCGAGCTCCGCGGATCGCCAGGTCGCCGCATCAGCTGCTGTGGCTGAGCCTGGTGCACCGCTGGGATCGAGATCGAGGCTGCGCCTCGGGCGACATCCGCATCCAACTGCGGTGGTCTTGGGAACCACGAGGTGCGGGCCTGGCGGACGACGGCGCCGGCTACGGCAGTGGGGCCGGCCGGCTCATCCTCAACGGGTCAGGTCGTCGAGGAGCTGCAGGGTGCGTTCGGGGTCGAGCGCGTTGGTGGTCAAGTGGTCCATGACCTCGGTGTAGCGGTCGACGTGCTGTGGTTTGTCGAGGTAGTGGGCGCTGATGAGCTGCTCGATGTACACGACGTCAGGCAGGTCGGCATCCTGAAAACGCAGGATGGTGAACGACCCGCCGGTGGCCAGATGGATGCGCGCGCTCAGCGGGAGCACCTGGATGACGGCCTGGCCGCTGTCCGCGATGGCCGCGAGGTGGCGCAGCTGCGTCATCCGCGTCTCCACGTCACCCACGGTGCGGTGCAGGGCCGCTTCGTCGATGACGAACCACACGTGGGGCGGGTCGTCGCGGGTGAGGATCTTCTGACGGGTCATGCGCAGCGAGACTGCACGTTCCAGGTGCAGGTCCGTGGGTGGCGGCTGCGCCGCAGCAAGAACGGCTCGCGCATACTCCTCGGTCTGGAGCAATCCAGGAATCAGGCCGGACTCGTACCCGCGGATGCGGATCGTGGCTTCCTCGAGTCCGACGTAGGTGTTGAACCACCCGGGCAGGACGTCGTCGTACTCCCTCCACCATCCTGGTCGGTTCGCGTCCCTGACCACGTCGAGGAACGCCTCGCGCTGCTCGGGATCGGCGACTCCGTACAGCACGAGCAAGTCACTGACATCACGTTCTTTGAATGCGACCCGCCCGGACTCCAGCCTGCTCATCTTCGATTCCGAGGCCCGGATGACGTAGCCCGCCTCTTCCCGCGAGAGCCCCCGTGCCTCTCGTAGCCGGCGCAGACGAGCACCGATCATCATCCGACGAACCGTGGTCCGCCCGGTGGAACTCCCTGTCGCCGACTCGCTCACTGGCCCTCCTGACCAGATTATGCACAATCAGCCGTCAGAAGTCCCCTGCCAGCTCGTCGTTCGACGGCGAGCGACCAGGCAACCCCTACACCGAGAGGCAGACCGAGTCGACAGGATAGCGCG
>JBOFLR010000332.1:0-2158 GCA_051657965.1 Dermatophilaceae bacterium | reverse complement strand
CGCGGTCACCGAGGACGAGATCGAGGCAGCGGAGCGAGAACTCGACACGTCCCACGCCGCGATGCGCTCCCGCCGCGACGGGGTCGCGTGACAGCACCTCGGCCGGTGGTCGGCGGCACGGTCGTCCTCGACAGCCAGGTCCTGGCCCTCTGGGTACAGCGGGACCGTCACCTCACCGCGTTGCTCCACGCCGCCGACCGGCGTGGGCGACGCGTGGTCACCTCAGCGGCCACGCTCGTCGAGGTCATTCATCCGAAGATCAACCGCGCTGCCCTGAGCTGGGCGCTGGCGCGGCTCGTCATCGTCCCCGTCACGGTGGATATCGCCCGGCAGGCGGCGGGCCTGCTCGGCGACACGGGTCGGCACGGCCATCGGTACGCGATCGACGCCATGGTGTGTGCGACGGCGCTCGACGCCGAGCCACCGGCGGCCGTGTTCACCTCGGATGTCGACGACATCACCGTCCTGTGTGGCGACCGGGTGGCTGTCGTCGCCCTCTGAGCCGGGCCGGCCGGCGCCCTGCTGAGGGCTCAGTCCGGCCGGGCGTCGGCGAGGGCGTCGGGCAGTGGAGCGGTGTGCACCACGGTGAGCGCCGAGACGGCCCGGGTGAGCACGACGTAGAGCCGGCGCAGACCGGTGCGCCGGTCGGGCTCGGCAGCCACGATGGCCGCCGGCTCGACCACGACCACGCGGTCGAACTCGAGTCCCTTGGCGATGCTCGCCGGCACCAGCTCCACCCGGTGGTCCGCGTCGTCGCCGTGGTCGGCGCCGAGCCGTTCGTGCGCCACCCCCGCCGACGTCAGTGCCGCGCCGAGGCCGGAGGCGGCGTCATCGCGGCAGATGACGCCGACCGTGCCGGGCTCGACGACGGCGGCGTGCACGGCCCGGACCACCGCGGAGGCGAGCTGACCGTCATCCGGCCGGGGTTGTCACGCACCGCTCTCGGGGCTCCGAGACCCGGTGCGATCTCGGGAAGTAGGCGGGTGGCGAAGTCGATGACCAGGCCGGGCACGCGGAAGCCGCGGTCGAGCACGACCCGTTCGTGGGCGGGACGACCGAGGTGGGTCATGGCGTCGTCCCAGGACCGTGCGGCCCACGGGGTGGTGCCCTGGGCGAGGTCGCCGAGCACGGTGAGCGACCCGCTCGACGCGCGGCGGCCCACCGCGCGCAGCTGCATGGGGGAGAGGTCCTGCGCCTCGTCGAGCACGACATGGCCGAGGCTCGGAGTGCGGTCCAGCAGGTCGGCCGCCTCGTCGAGCAGTGCGAGGTCGGCTCTGCTCCACCGCGCGGCCGTCCTGCTCCGAGGAGGGTTGCGCCACAGCAGTATTCGCTGATCCTCCGGGGTGAGGATGTCGCGCGCCGCCTCGGCGAGCGCGTCGGCATCCGAGAGCAGCTCGAACAGCACGGTGGCCGGGTCGAGGGCCGGCCACAGGCGCTGCAGGTAGGTGCGCACCGGGAGGGAGCGGGCGACGGCGTCCTGCACCCGGTCGTCGGGAGTCTGGCCCGCGCGCTCCATCTGCAGGAGTACGCGGTGCGCCAGCCGCTGGGGGAGTAGCTCACGGGCGGCGGAGTAGCGCACGCCGCGAGTGGTGAGCGCGTCGAGCTCGTCGCGCACCTCGGACGCCGGCACGCGCCAGCGGCGCGCCCCGCGCGGCACGACCAGCGCCTCGTCGGGCGTGCCGACGTGCGACCACACGGCCCGGTGGAGGACGGCGGCGAGGCGGGCGTCGCCCTTGAGCCTCGCGACCTCGGTGGGCTCCTCGGTGCGGACCCGGCCGCGGTCGAGGAGGAAGTCGATGGTCGCGTGGTGGACTCGTACCTCACCGAGGCTCGGGAGCACCGCGCCGATGTGATCGAGGAAGGCGCGGTTCGGCCCCACGACCAGCACGCCCGAGCGCTCGAGCCGGGACCGGAAGGAGTAGAGCAGCCAGGCGGCGCGGTGCAGACCGACGGCGGTCTTGCCGGTGCCCGGCGCGCCCTGGACGCAGATGCTCGTGCCGATGTCGCTGCGCACGATCTCGTCCTGCTCGGGCTGGATGGTCGAGACGATGTCGCGCATCGGGCCCGACCGCGGGCGCTCGATCTCGGCGGCCACGATGGCGCTGTGGCCGACCGCGCTGGGCCCGGCAACCACGCCGGGGCCGGCAACCACGCCGGG
>JBOFLR010000331.1:0-2624 GCA_051657965.1 Dermatophilaceae bacterium | reverse complement strand
CGTCGTCCCTCGGCCGAGCGGTCGGCCAGGCGTCCCGCGACCTCGACAAGCTGAACGGGAAGGGCAAGGGGTTCGGTGCTGCGATGAGCGCGGGCGCTGCCCGAGCCAAGTCGGGCCTCGCCGGGCTTGCCGGCTCGTTTGGTGGGCTCGCGGTCGCTGCGGGTGGGTTCGCCGCGGTGGACCTGTTCGGTGACTCCATCGCCGAGGCGCGCGAGTCGCAGAAGGTGTCCGCGCTCACCGCGTCGGCCATTAAGGCCACCGGTGGAGCGGCCAAGGTCACCGCCGACCAGGTCGGCGACCTCGCCGGGTCGCTGTCGCGAAAGACGGGCATCGACGATGAGGTGATCCAGTCCGGGTCGAACCTCCTACTGACGTTCAAGAACATCAAGAACGAGGCCGGCAAGGGAAACGACGTCTTCAACCAGGCGACCGCCGCCACGCTCGACCTGTCCAAGGCAGGTTTCGGGTCGGTGGAGAGCGCGTCGAAGGGTCTTGGTAAGGCGCTGAACGACCCCGTGAAGGGCATTACTGCCCTCGGTAAGGCGGGGGTGACGTTCACTGAGGCTCAGAAGAAGCAGATCAAGACGATGGTGAAGTCGGGCGACACGCTCGGCGCGCAGAAGATCATCCTCGCTGAAATTGAGGCACAGGTCGGTGGCGCCGCCGCAGCGACCGCGACTGCTGGCGACAAGGCGAAGGTCACGTTCGACAACCTGAAGGAGTCTGCCGGGACCGCGCTCCTGCCCGTGATCGACCGGGCGCAGCAGGCGTTCGTCGGGCTCGTCGAAGGCTGGCAGGCCGGCACCGGTGCGGGGGGTCAGCTAAGCACCGTGTTCCAGCAGGTCGGCGCTGCCGTCAGCGCGGTGGTGGGGTTCTTCGTGCAGTACCAGGACGTGCTCCTTCCGATCGCTGCAGCCATCGCCGCTGTGGTGGTCGCGATGAAGGTGTGGACGGCCGTCACGACGGCATATACGGCCGTTCAGGCCGCGCTCAACCTCGTCATGGCGGCCAACCCCATCGGGCTCGTCGTGCTCGCCATCGTCGCGCTGGTGGCCGGCTTGGTCATCGCGTACAAGAAGTCCGAGACGTTCCGGAACATCGTCAACGGGGCGTGGTCTGCCATCAAGACGGCCGCGGTGGCAGTGTTCAACTTTCTGAAGACGTTCATCTCCGGCGCGTTCTCGTTCATCAAGAACGCGTTCCTGAAATACACCCCGCTCGGGATCATCATCTCCAACTTCGGCCGTATCAAGGCGTTTGTCACGGGCGTGTGGAACACGTTGAAGGCTGGCGCGTCGGCGGTGTGGTCCGGCATCAAGAACTCGATCAGCTCGGCGATCGATTCTGTGAACTCCACCGTGGCCGGGTTGCGAAACCGTGTCGTCGGTGCGCTGCGCGGCGCCGCGCAATGGCTGTACGACTCCGGCCGTGCCATCATTCAAGGCCTCGTCAACGGCGTGAAGTCGCTCATCAACCGACCAGCCGAGATCATCCGAGGCGGCCTGGCCGCGGCCCGCCGCCTGCTGCCGTTCTCCCCGGCGAAGGAAGGCCCGTTCTCCGGACGCGGCTACACCCTGTACTCGGGGCGGGCGCTCATGCAGGATTTCGGCCGTGGGATTGAGGCGGGGAAGGCGGCCGCTGTCGCTGCGACTTCCCGCGCGGCCGGCTCGGTGTCGGATGCGCTGTCGTTCGACACTGCATTCGGTGAATCGCCCTCCGCGTCGTCGACCACCGTCATCAACGTGAACGTCACAACCGGCGTTGGGGATAAGGTCGCCATCGGTCGCGAGGTGGCCACCGTTCTCGAAGCGTACAGATCGAGCGGCGGCCGGAAGTGAGTAACCTCACCCGTTCCGGCGACGTTCAGCCCTCCCGCCTCCTTGTCGAGCTCGATCCCGCCGAGGGCACGCTACGAAATCTGGCACTCAACGGCGACGGCACCCGCGGCGCGTCAGGTTGGTCCACGCCAACCCCGGGCGGCGCCATCGTGCCTTTCACCGGAGCCATCCTCGACAACACCATCAGCTACTACAGCGGCACCCCGGCCGTCGGTGCGGGGAACGTGTTCTACTCAGAGGAGTTCCCCCTCACCGCCGGGCAGTGGGCCGGAGCGGCGTGGGAGGTGCGCCAACACGCGTGGGGCTACCGCTCTCGGATGCACTTCCTCTCCCCGTCCGGAGGGTCCACCGGCGCCACCTCGTGGGTGACCCACACAGGGTCCGGGTACCGGTCAATCCCCGCATCCGCCATCCCCTCAGGAACGTTCCGCGGTCGAGTCGAGTTCGAGATGCGCGACTCCCTCGGTGCGTTCCCGATGACCCAGGCAGGCGTCATCTTCGAGATGGCGAAACTCGTTGTGTCAGAGTCGCCCACAGCCGCCGAGATGGGCTACAACAGGCGCAACCTCTGCCCCAACCCGTCTTTCGAAGTCGACTCGTCGTGGTGGGTCGCCGGGTCCGGCTGCACCATCGGTCGCACCACCGCGCAGGCTTACGTCGGCGCCGCGTCCCTGTCGATCGTCCCCACCGGCAGCAGCGGGAGTTGGACCGTTACCAGCCCAACCGGGGGTGTGCCCATCGCAGGTGGTCGTCAGATCTATGTCCGTCTCGCTCTGCGCCCCGGAG
>JBOFLR010000330.1:0-9903 GCA_051657965.1 Dermatophilaceae bacterium | reverse complement strand
TGGGGCGTCGAGGTCGGCCGTGACCAGACGCAGCTCACGGCGCACGCCGCGCACGTCGTCGTCACCGACGAGCGACTCGAGCCCGGGCGGCGGCTCGATCTCGCCGGCGCCACCGACCTCGCCGAGCGCCGGCGCGGGGTACCAGGTGTCGAGCACGGTGCCGTCGTCGGCGACGGTGAGCAGGCCGTGCCCCCAGGCGATGCGAGTCATGACGCCAAGCGTAGGGGGATGACGACGGCTCGACGGACGACGGCGAGTCGCGTGTGTATCGGTCGCCTAGTCTCGGCGGCATGGCACCCAAAACCGACTCGGCCGTCGCTCTCGATCTGTCCGGCGACGTCGTCGATCTCACGGCGGCCGTCTGTGACATCGAGTCGGTGAGTCTCGGCGAGGCTGCGTTGGCCGATGCCGTCCAGGCCGCGCTCGCCCCGCTGGGCCACCTCTCCGTCATCCGGCTCGGCAACACCGTCGTCGCCCGCACCGAGCTCGGCTGCGCGGAGCGGGTCGTGCTCGCCGGGCATCTCGACACCGTGCCGCTCACCACCGACCCACCCAACCTCCCGACGCGGCGTGTCGAGGTCGCCGGAGCGGAGGTGCTGTGGGGCCGTGGCACGGTCGACATGAAGGGTGGCGTCGCGGTGATGCTGCGCGTGGCCCACGAGGTGCGCGAGCCCAACCGGGACCTCACCTTCGTCTTCTACGAGGCCGAGGAGATCGACTCGCAGCACAACGGGCTGCTCCGGGTCGAGCGCGAGCGGCCCGACCTCGTCGAGGATGCCGCCTTCGCCGTGCTGCTGGAGCCCACCGACGGTCGCATCGAGGGCGGCTGCAAGGGCACCCTGCGTGCCGACGTGGCGACGAAGGGCATCGCCGCCCACTCGGCCCGACCGTGGAACGGGCACAACGCGATTCACGACGCTGCGGAGGTCCTGGCGCGTCTCGTCGCCTACCGTCCGGCCACCCGCGAGGTCGACGGGCTGGAGTTCCGCGAGGCCTTGAACGCGGTACACGTCGCGGGCGGGGTGGCCGGGAACGTCATCCCCGACCGGTGCGTCGTCACGGTCAACTACCGGTACGCGCCGGACCGTTCCGAGGCGGATGCCGAGGCGCACGTGCGCGCGGTGTTCGCCGGTTTCGACGTCGGTGTCGTCGACAACGCCGGGGGAGCGCGGCCGGGTCTGCACCTCCCGGCGGCCCGATCGTTCGTCGAGGCGCTCGGCCTGCCGGTCGACGCCAAACAGGGCTGGACCGACGTCGCCCGCTTCTCGGCGATGGGAGTCCCCGCGGTGAACTTCGGCCCGGGCGACCCGAACCGGGCACACACCGACGACGAGCAGTGTCCGGTCGCGCAGTACACCTCCTGCGAGGGGGCGCTGCTCCGCTGGCTCGCCTGAGGAGCTCGCCGAACCCGCAGCAGGTGTCGACTCCGGCGGGCCACCGTCATGCGACGGTCGGTGGCCGACCTGCCGAGCGCCCTTGACGGCATGCCGTCGAATGGACGACGCTGTCGTGAGAGCGCTCTCACACGCAGCGAAGCTGCTCCCCGAGCCAGTCAGAACAAAGGAGTTCTCATGCCCAACCGTCGACGTGCCCCGCTGGCCGCCATGACCGCGATCGGCCTGATGATCGCGCTGGGTGCGTGCGGCGGGGAGGACAGCGCCGACTCCGGTGACGAGACCGGCACCAAGGACGTCACCTTGACGGTGGCCACGTTCAACCAGTTCGGCTACGACAGTCTTCTCACGGAGTACCAGAAGCTGAACCCGAACGTCACGATCAAGCACAAGAAGGCGGCCACCACCGACGAGGCCCGCGACAACCTCAACACCCGGCTCGCAGCCGGCAGCGGCCTCAGCGACGTCGAAGCCGTCGAGGTCGACTGGCTCGCCGAGCTGATGCAGTACTCCTCCAAGTTCGAGGACCTGTCCTCCGACGAGGTCGAGGGTCGCTGGCTGGACTGGAAGACCGCGGCCGCCACCGACGGCGAGGGTCGGCTCATCGGCTACGGCACGGACAGCGGGCCGCAGGCCATCTGCTACCGCTCCGACCTGTTCGCCAAGGCGGGGCTTCCGACCGACCGCGAGGCGGTCGCGAAGCTCCTGGGCACCACCTGGGAGAGCTACTTCGCCGCCGGGCGGCAGTTCACGGCCACGTCCGACGTCCCCTGGTTCGACTCCATCGGAGCGATCTACCTGGGCATGATCAGCCAGGTCGAGGCGCCCTACGAGAACAAGGACGACGGCTCCATCCTGGCCACGACGAACCCGGAGGTCCGCAAGACCTACGACACGGTCGTCCGCGCCGGCAAGGACGAGCAGCTCTCGGCCGGGCTGACCCAGTGGAGCGACGACTGGGTGGCCAGCTTCCAGAAGAACGGCTTCGCCACGATGCTCTGCCCGGGCTGGATGCTGGGAGTCATCGAAGGCAACGCCAAGGGCGTCAAGGGCTGGGACGTCGCCAACACCTTTCCCGGTGGCGGCGGCAACTGGGGCGGGTCGTACCTGACCGTGCCCGAGCAGGGCAAGAACAAGGCCGAGGCCAAGAAGCTCGCTGCCTGGCTCACCGCGCCGGAACAGCAGACCAAGGCCTTCGTCGACGTCGGTGCGTTCCCGAGCCAGGCCGAGGCTCTCGACAGCGAGGAGCTCAAGGCGGTGAAGAACCCGTTCTTCAACAACGCCCCGATCGGCGAGCTGTTCGCCGAGCGCGCCCAGGCCGTGACGGTCACCCCGTTCAAGGGCGCGAAGTACTTCCCCATCAGTGATGCGATGCAGCAGGCCCTGACCCGGGTCGACGACGGGTCGATGAACCCGGACCAGTCCTGGGACCGCTTCGTGGCCGACGTCAAGGCCCTCGGCTGACCGACTCGGACGCTGCCGGGATGCCTCCGCCGATCGGCTACGGCATCCCGGCAGCCCGGAGGCCGGTGCGAGGCCGGCCGCCCGGGCGTCACCGAAGGAGCCACTCGTGACCGACCATGCCCTGCCGAGGACGCAGCAGCGCGAGCGCTCGGAGATCCGGCAGCGACTGAGCCGCTGGGACACGCGCTTCGCGCCCTACCTCTACGTCTCGCCGTTCTTTCTCCTCTTCGCTCTCGTCGGGCTGTTCCCCCTGCTGTACACGGCCTTCGTCTCGCTCCACGACTGGAGCCTGATCGGCGGGCAGGGCGCGTTCGTCGGGCTGGAGAACTACGCGACCGTGCTGCAGCAGGAGTACTTCTGGCGCAGCATGCGCAACACGCTGAGCATCTTCGTGCTGTCCAGTGGACCGCAGATCGTCTTCGCCCTGCTCATCGCCGCGGCCCTCGACACCGGGCTACGAGCCAGGACCTTCTGGCGGATGGGGGTGCTGCTGCCCTACGTCGTCGCCCCGGTGGCCGTCGCGCTGATCTTCAACGACCTGTTCGGCGACCGGTTCGGCCTGGTCAACCAGGCCCTCGGCGTGGTGGGCATCGACCCGATCAGGTGGCACGTCGACGTCATCCCCAGCCACCTGGCGATCGCCACGATGGTGAACTTCCGCTGGACCGGCTACAACGCGCTGATCTTCCTCGCGGCGATGCAGGCGATCCCGCGGGACTACTACGAGGCGGCCCTGGTCGACGGGGCCGGGCGGGTGCGCACGTTCTTCTCGCTCACCGTTCCGCTGCTGCGCAACACGATCATCTTCGTCGTCATCACCTCGACGATCGGTGGGCTGCAGATCTTCGACGAGCCCCGGATGTTCGACCAGGCCGGCCAGGGCGGCGCCGACCGGCAGTGGCAGACACTGACGCTCTTCCTCTGGCAGACCGGGTGGGGCCAGCAGAACTTCGGCCGCGCCGCCGCCGTCGCCTGGCTGCTCTTCCTGCTCATCGTGCTGATCAGCGTGGTCAACTTCGTCCTCACCCGGCGGATCGCGACCAGCGACCCGGAAGGACGACGATGACCGCTCCCGCTCTCGTGCCCACGCGCCCCGCGACCCGCGGCACCGGTCGACGTGGCAGGTCTACCGGAGGTCGCGCGACGCCCGGTGTCTACGCCTTTCTCACCGTGGTGCTGCTCGCGTCGATGTTCCCGCTGTGGTGGTCCTTCCTCATCGGGAGCAAGGACGCGTCGGCCATCAACGCCGGCCAGGTGCCGCTGCTCCCCGGTGGCAACTTCGTCGCCAATGCGAAGACGGTGCTCGACACCGTGCCGTTCTGGACCGCGTTCCGGAACAGCATCGTCGTCTCCGGCGTCGTCTCGTTCTCGGTCGTCGCGTTCTCGACGCTGGCCGGTTTCGCCTTCGCCAAGCTGCGGTTCCGTGGCCGGAAGGGCCTGCTCGCCTTCGTCATCGCGACGATGGCCGTGCCGACCCAGCTGGGAGTGGTGCCGCTCTTCATCCTCATGGCGAAGTTCGGGTGGATCGGGAGCCTCAGTGCCGTCGTCGTCCCCGCGATGGTCAACGCCTTCGGCGTGTTCTGGATGACGCAGTACCTGCGCGAGTCCCTCCCCGACGAGCTCGTCGAGGCCGCCCGCGTCGACGGCTGCTCGATGATCCGCACCTTCTGGCACGTCGCCCTGCCGGCCGCCCGACCCGGTGCGGCGATGCTCGCCCTGTTCACCTTCATCGCGACCTGGACGAACTTCTTCTGGCCGTTCATCGTCCTCGAGCCCGGCAACCCGACGCTCCCCGTCGCGCTGCAGCAGCTCCAGGCGGCGTACTACGTCGACTACTCGCTCGTCCTGGCCGGCGTCGTGCTGGCCGCCATCCCCCTCATCGCCCTCTTCGTCGTCGCGGGCCGTCAGCTCGTGGCCGGCATCATGCAAGGAGCTGTCAAAGGATGACGACCGCCGCATCAGGATCCGCACCGGCCACCGCGACCAGGGCCCTTCCTACCGGCTTCGTGCTCGGGGCGGCGACCGCGGCGTACCAGATCGAGGGCGCCGCCTTCGAGGACGGGCGCACGGCGTCGATCTGGGACACCTTCGCCCGGCTCCCGGGTGCGGTGCTCGGCGCCGACACCGGTGACGTGGCGTGCGATCACTACCACCGCTACCGGGAGGACGTCGCGTTGATGGCGCGGCTCGGCCTGGACTCGTACCGGTTCTCCACCAGCTGGGCCCGGGTGTGCCCCGACGGCGGGCCGGTCAACACCCGCGGCCTGGACTTCTACGAGCGCCTCGTCGACGAGCTGCTCGCTCACGGCATCACCCCCTGGCTGACGCTCTACCACTGGGACCTACCGCAGGCGCTGGAGGACCGCGGCGGCTGGACCGGCCGCGCGACGAGCGAACGCTTCGTCGACTACGCCCTCGCCGTGCACGACCGCCTCGGTGACCGGGTCGCGACGTGGACGACGCTCAACGAGCCGTTCTGCTCGGCGTTCCTCGGCTACACCGGCGGCATCCACGCCCCGGGCCGGACCGACCCCGGGGCGGGCCTGGCCGCGGCCCACCACCTCATGCTCGCGCACGGCCTGGCCGTGCGGGCCCTGCGCGAGCGGGACCCGCGGCTGCGGCTCGGTATCACGCTCAACCACACCGTGCCTGATCCGGTCGATCCGCACGACCCGACCGATGTCGACGCCGCGCGCCGCCTGGACGCCCAGATGAACCGGGTGTTCCTCGACCCGCTGTTCCGCGGCGCCTACCCGCCGGATCTCCTCGCCGACGTCGAGGGCCTCGGACTCGATCAGGTCGTGCAGCCCTCGGATCTCGAGGTCATCTCCACGCCGATCGACGTCCTGGGCGTGAACTACTACCACGGCGAGGCGGTCAGCGCCCGGCCCACCACTCACCCGGTCGAGACCGAGGCGGCCACCGGCCGGCCGACCCGCTCGCCGTTCCCCGCTCCGGACGGCATCCACCCTCACCAGCGTGGGCTGGCCACGACCGGCATGGGCTGGGAGATCCAGCCCGAGGGCCTCACCCGCCTCCTGCTCCGCCTGCACGAGGAGTACGCCGGGCCGGCCGGCACCGAGCTCTACGTCACGGAGAACGGCGCGGCCTTCCCGGATGAGGTGGCCGAGGACGGCGCGGTGCACGACCCCGGCCGCGTGGCCTACCTGCACGACCACCTCGCCGCGGTTCTCGACGCCGTCGACCGCGGAGTACCGGTCAAGGGCTACTTCTCCTGGTCGCTCCTGGACAACTACGAATGGTCGTGGGGCTACTCGCAGCGGTTCGGTATCGTCCGGGTCGACTACCGGACCCAGGAGCGAATCATCAAGGACAGCGGCCATTTCTACGCCCGCGTCATCGCGGCACGTGGGCTCGAGCTGCCCGACGGCGAGTGAGCCGCGTCGAGCCCGCCCCGCCGGTACGGCCGACCCTCGAGCAGGTCGCGACCGCGGCCGGGGTCTCCCGGGCCACCGTCTCCCGGGTGGTCAACGGCTCGCCCAAGGTCAGCGCCGCGGTCCTCGCCACGGTCAACGAGGCCATCGCGCGGCTGGGCTACGTGCCGAACCGGGCCGCGCGGTCGCTGGCGGCGCGGCACACCATGGCGATCGCCCTCGTCGTGCCGGAGGACGCGCACCGGGTCTTCGGCGACCCGTACTTCGCCGACATCGTCCAGGGGATCAGCGATCGGCTCGACGACAGCGAGTTCGTCCTCAACCTCCAGCTGACCCATCCCTCCTCACCGTCGGAGAAGACCCGCAACTACCTGCGGGGCGGCAACGTCGACGGCGCGATCGTCGTCTCGCACCACACCGGTGACCACTTCCTCACCCGGCTCGACCCCGACCTGCCGGTGGTCTTCGGTGGCCGGCCGATGCTCGGCGACGACGCGTCCCACCACACCACCCACCACGTCGACGCCGACAATCTCGGTGGGGCCCGGATGGCGGCGCGGCACCTCGTCGGCCTCGGCCGCACGCGTATCGCGACGATCACCGGCCCGCCGGACATGCCAGCCGCCATCGACCGCGAGCGTGGGTGGCGCGAGGTGCTGGCCGAGGCCGGGCTCCCCGACCACCGCGTCGCGCGCGGAGACTTCACGATCGAGGGGGGCCTGCGTGCCGGGCTCCAGATCGTGCGGGAGCACCCCGACCTCGACGCGATCTTCGTCGCCAGCGACTTCATGGCGCGTGGTGCCCTCCTGGCCTTCGAGCAGGGCGGGCTGCGAGTGCCGCAGGACGTCGCGGTCGTCGGCTTCGACAACAGCGTCTACGCGACCCGCGGCCAGATCGGGCTGACCACGATCGACCAGCACACCGTGCGGATGGGTCACGAACTGGCCGACGTTCTCCTGCGGCTGCTGGCCGGCGAGCCGGTGGAGCACCGCACCGTGCTCGCCACGGCGCTCGTCGTGCGCGACTCCGCGTGAGCGCTGCCCGACACCATAGAGTCCGGCACTACCGGGTCCCGGCACCATCGAAGCCCAGCGCCATCGAGGTCGAGGCGTCATGGATGACGCTCGCCGCACCGACGACCACGGCCGGTCCGTCCCACCTGGCCGGCCGCGACACCGTACGGTGGCGCCGTGGACGAGACCAGCCGCCCCGTGCGGCGCCACCGCGAGTACCACCAGGGCCCGGTCGTCATGCGCGGGTCGAAGGTGCCGCGGTCGACCACCGACCGCCGGCTCCTCGACAGCCGCGGCCCGGCCGACTGGGTGCACACCGACCCGTGGCGGGTCATGCGCATCCAGAGCGAGTTCGTCGCCGGCTTCGGCGCACTCGCCGAGCTCGGCCCGGCGGTCAGCGTCTTCGGCTCGGCCCGGACGACACCGGATGACGAGGGGTACCGGCTCGGGGAGCGCCTGGGCCAGGCACTGGCCGAAGCGGGTTATGCCGTCATCACCGGGGGTGGGCCGGGCACCATGGAGGCGGCCAACAAGGGTGCGCTCGAGGCCGGCGGCACCTCGGTGGGGCTGGGCATCGAGCTGCCGTTCGAGGCCGGTCTCAACCCGTACGTCGACCTCGGCGTCAACTTCCGCTACTTCTTCGCGCGCAAGACGATGTTCGTCAAGTACGCCCGCGGGTTCGTCGTGCTGCCCGGCGGGTTCGGCACGCTCGACGAGCTGTTCGAGGCGGTCACCCTGGTGCAGACCGAGAAGGTCACGAGCTTCCCGATCGTGCTCGTCGGCCGTGCGTACTGGAGCGGCCTGGTCGACTGGCTGCGCGAGACCGCGGTGGCGGCCGGCACCATCGGCGGAGCCGACCTCGACCTGGTCACCATCACCGACGACGTCGACGACGCGGTCGCGTCGGTGCGCGCCGCCGACCAGGCCGCGCGTCGTGTGACCGAACCGAGCCCTGGACACGCCGAGTAGCCCGAGCCGATCCTCGTACCATCAGCAGGTGCTCTACGTGCTCATCGGGATCGTCGCCGTGGCGGTTGCCACGACCGTGGTCGTCGTGTCGACCGGTCACCTGCGTGTCGACCCGCTCGCCGAGGCCACTCGCAGCACGCCTGACCACGGGCTCCCCGACGTCCCCGTCGCCGCCGATGTCGACGCGGTGCGCTTCGACACCGCGCCGCGTGGCTACCACCCGGGCGACGTCGACGCCCGCCTCGACGAGCTGCGCGACGCGCTCGCCGACCGTGAGCGCGAGCTGGCGCTGCTCCGTGCCGAGGCGCTCGACGACCGTGCCGTAGATGACGACGACGCACCGGATGACGACGACGCACCGGATGACGACCACGCACCGGATGACGACCATGCGGCGGATGGCGACCGCGCCGCGAAGCATGACGGCGATGCGCCGCTCGGTGGGCAGTCCGACGACGCCGACGGGCGGTCCGATGGTTCGGCGCCGGGTCACGACGCCGCCGGGAGGGCGTGACGTGGCCTTCAGCGTCATCCGCACCACCGACCTGTCCCCGGCCGCTGCCTGGGCGGTGCTCACCGACCTCGCCGAGCACGCCCGACATGTGCCACTCACGTCCGTGGAGGTCCCACCCTCGGGTCTCCGCCTGGGTGCCGAGGTGGCGGCCGTGACCGGTGTCCGGCCGTTCGCGGTCGTCGACACCATGCTCGTCACGGCGCTCGAGCCGGGACGCCGGCTCCGGCTGGTCAAGACCGGGCGGCTACTGCACGGCTGGGCCGAGATCACCGTCGACCCGGAGGCCGGTGGAGGGTCGCGAGTCAGCTGGCAGGAGGAGCTGTGGCTGCCGGGTCTGCGGTGGGCCACCCGGTCGGCGGGCGACCGGCTCGGTGCGGTGCTCTTCGGCCGGGTCGTCGACGGGCTCCTGGACACTGCGGGACAGCTCGGGTCGTGATCACCGAACCGCCGTACCCGCTCGCCGTCCGGGGCTACCGCCCGGCGCAGGTCGACGACGTCGTCGGCCGTCTTCAGGCCCGTATCGCCGAGCTCGACGTGCAGCTCGCGGGGCATCGCGGCGAGCCGTCCCCGTCATCCGGTACCGAGCAGTCCTCGTCATCCGGTACCGAGCCGTCCCCGCCATCCGGTACCGAGCCGGACCCGGCTGCCCACGCGACGTCGTCCGGCACCGAGGGCAAGCCTGCGGCATCCGGTTCCTCGCGTGCCGTCGCCCCGCCCGGCGCCGACCCGCTGACCGGCACGCCGGACCCTCTGCGCCGCACCGACCTGATCGCCCCGGCGCTGTATCTGCTGGCCGCCGTCTACCTGTTGAGCAACCTGCTGCCGGACGTCGACGGCCGCTACCTGTCACAGGGGGTGCGCGACCACCAGGCGTTCGAGTGGTATCTCGGGGCGTCGGCGCACAACCTCGCCACCTTCTCCAACCCGCTCTTCAGCGACCTGCAGAACTACCCCGACGGCGTGAACCTCATGGCCAACGCCGCCGTCATCGGACTCGGTCTCCCGCTCGGTGCGCTCACCGTGGTCGCCGGCCCAGGATGGACCTTCGCCGTCGTCGTGGTGCTCGGCCTCGCGCTCACCGCGTCCGGCTGGTACTGGGTGTTCCGGCGCTACCTCCCGGTGCACCCGGTGGCGGCATTCGTCGGCGGGCTGCT
>JBOFLR010000329.1:0-3206 GCA_051657965.1 Dermatophilaceae bacterium | reverse complement strand
GAGTCACGTGCTCGACCGGAGTCGGCGCAAGCCGCCGCGGGCGCATCGCTGTTCTCGGCGACACCGGCCGACGTCGAGCCGGAGGCCGCATCAAGTGCCGAGCCGGAGGCCACACGCGACGCCGAGCCGGAGGCCACACGCGACGCCGAGCCGGAGGCAACACCCGACATCGAGCCGGAGGCCACACCAAGTGAAGAGCCGGAGGCCACACCCGACGCCGAACCGGAAGCCACGCCTGACGTCGCAGCGGGAGCGGCGGCACTCGGCGTCAAGCTCCAGGCAGATGACCTGACCGCGGTCGAGGGCATCGGGCCCAAGATCCGCGACCTCATCCACGCCACCGGGGTCCGGACCTGGCGCGCTCTGTCGCGCACCGAGGTTGCCGCGCTGCAGCAGATGCTCGACGCCGCCGGCCCGAGGTTTCGCGTACACAACCCGGGAACGTGGCCGCGTCAGGCCGGCCTCCTCGCCGACGGTCGGTGGGAGGAGTTCAAGCAGCTCAAGGCCTCGTTGCGGGGCGGACGCAGCAGGGCCTGAGCAGCCGGACGCGACCGGCACAACCCGAGCACCGGACGTCCGCTCGCCGCTACCGGGCGTAGTCGCCGAGGTCGCCGGCGAGCACCTCGCCGACCTTGGCCGAGATGCGGGTACCGTCGGCGCGGTGTTCGCTCTCGAGCACCTCGCCGGTCTCGTGGATGCGGCTCACCAGATCGCCGCGTGAGTACGGCACGAGCACGTCGACGTCGACGTCGGGCTGGGGCAGCTCGTCGGCGACGAGCGCCTGCAGCTGCTCGAGGCCCTTGCCGGTGCGGGCCGAGACCACGATGCAGTGCTTCTCGTGGCGGAGCAGCCGGTCGACCACCTCAGGGTCGGCTGCATCCGCCTTGTTGACGACCACCACCTCCTTGACGTCGGTGGCGTCGACGTCGGCGAGCACCGTGCGCACCGCCGAGATCTGGCCCTCGGGGTCGGGGTGTGAGCCGTCGACGACGTGCAGCAGCAGGTCGGCCTCGGCGACCTCCTCGAGCGTGGAGCGGAACGCCTCGACGAGCTGGTGCGGCAGCTGACGGACGAACCCCACCGTGTCGGTGAGGGTGTACAGCCGCCCGTCGGGGGTCTCGGCGCGCCGGACCGTCGGGTCGAGGGTGGCGAAGAGCTGGTCCTCGACGAGCACCCCGGCGCCGGTGAGCCGGTTGAGCAAGCTCGACTTGCCGGCGTTGGTGTACCCGGCGATCGCGACGCTCGGTACCTGGTTCGCTCGGCGCGACCCGCGCTTGGTGTCCCGCACCGTCTTCATCTCGCGGATCTCGCGCCGTAGCCGGGCGATCCGGGTGTTGATCCGCCGCCGGTCGAGCTCGATCTTCGTCTCACCGGGGCCGCGCGAGCCCATGCCCTGGCCGCCGGCGGCCTGGCCACCGGCCTGCCGGCTCATCGACTCGCCCCAGCCGCGCAACCGCGGCAGGAGGTACTGCAGCTGGGCCAGCTCGACTTGCGCCTTGCCCTCCCGGCTCTTCGCGTGCTGCGCGAAGATGTCGAGGATCAGAGCGGTGCGGTCGATGACCTTGACCTTGACGATGTCTTCGAGGGCGCGGCGCTGGCTGGGCGCCAGCTCGGTGTCGCAGACGACGGTGTCGGCGCCCTCCTCGATGACGACGTCGCGCAGCTCGACCGCCTTGCCCTTGCCGAGGTACGTGGCCGGGTCGGGGTGGGAGCGGCGCTGGATGACGCCCGCCAGCACCTCCGAGCCCGCGGTCTCGGCGAGCGCGGCGAGCTCGCGCAGGCTGTTCTCGGCGTCCGCGGCGGTGCCCTCGGACCAGACGGCCGCGAGGACGACCCGCTCGAGGCGCAGCTGGCGGTACTCGACCTCGGTGACGTCCTCGAGCTCGGTCGAGAGCCCGGCGACCCGGCGCAGCGCAGAGCGCTCCTCGCGGTCGAGCTGCTCGCCGTCGTAGGTGAGCCGCTCGTCGTCCAGCACGACGCCGGCGTCGTCGGATGTCGCGGTGGTGTCGGTGTCGGCGAGCGCCTCGGCCCGCCCGGACAGGTGTGGTGCAGTCATGTTCTCCCTAGGGTCTCACCACTGAACGCGGCGCCGCGATCCGATTCTTCCGCCTCACCCGCGCAGACCGACCGCGTCGAAGGCCCAGAACCGGTCGGGGTAGACGACCCGGCCCCTCATCCACGGCTCGTGGGCGGCGAACAGCACCACCTGGAAGGCGGCGCGCGGGATCCGCTCGCTGGGCCGCAGGAGGCCGTGCCGTTCGGCGGCCACGAAGCCGAAACGGCCGTAGTACGCCGGGGCGCCCTCCAGGACGACGCCCCACTCGCCGCGTGCCTGTGCGTCGGCGAGCGCGTGCTGCACCAGCGAGCCGCCGAGCCCGCGGCCCTGGTGCGTGGGTGCGACCGACAGTGGGCTGAGCACCGGGACGGTCAGCAGCCGCTCGGGCGCGTCGACCCAGCCGCGCGTCAGCATGGTGTGTCCGACCACCTCGCCGCCGCTCTCGGCGACCCACGACCGGCCGGTGTACGCGTCATCCGCCTGCAGGGCCGCGACGAGGTCGGCGACGTGGGTGCCGTCGGCGCCGAAGGCGCGCCGGGTCACCTCGCGCACCGCCTCGAGCTCGCCTGCACGGTGCTCTCGGATGACGACGGCCCACGCAGCGCGTGGGACCCGCGAGGGGTTCCGCTCCCCGGATGCCTCCCGATGACCTACCACGTCCCGACCCTGCCCGTGGCCGGGTCGGCGCCGCAACCGGATAGCGTGTGCGCGCGATGGGCGAGCAGGAGCACTACTTCACGGCCGAGCCGGCCGGTGACGGCGAGCGCCGGCCGTTGCGCGTCCGGCTCGCGGGGCGGGAGGTCGAGGTCGAGTCGGCCGGTGGGATGTTCTCGCCCGGTGGTCTCGACAAGGGCACCGCCGTCCTGCTCGACCGCGTGCCGGATCCGCCGTCGTCCGGCCACCTGCTCGACCTCGGATGCGGCTGGGGGCCGCTCGCGCTGACCATGGCGCTCCGCTCCCCCGATGCCACCGTCTGGGGCCTCGACGTCAACGAGCGAGCGCTCGACCTGTTGCGCCGCAACGCCGTTCGGCTCGGCTGTGCCGACGTCCGCGCCGTGACGGCCGGCGGCATCCCGCAGGACGTGCGTTTCGACGCGGTGTGGAGCAACCCGCCGATCCGGGTCGGGAAGGCTGCCCTGCACGACCTGCT
>JBOFLR010000328.1:0-4004 GCA_051657965.1 Dermatophilaceae bacterium | reverse complement strand
GATGCGCCGTGCGACACCCATGAAGGAGGACACGATGGCCAACTACTCCCGCTGGACAGAGGTCCGGAACGATCGCCCCGAGCCGTCGGCCGAAGCCCGTGCCGGCGTCGAGCAGGACCTCGCCC
Source organism: Dermatophilaceae bacterium (assembly GCA_051657965.1). Lineage (GTDB taxonomy): Bacteria > Actinomycetota > Actinomycetes > Actinomycetales > Dermatophilaceae > JBOFLG01. Next base: position 3,879 of record JBOFLR010000328.1, on the reverse strand, counting down.
TCGGTCAGCTGATCTACGACCTGCGCACGGCCGCGGGCCTCAGTCAGCGCGAGCTGGCTGCCCGGATGGGAACCACGCAGTCCGTCATCTCCCGTCTCGAGGAGGGCGGCGGCGCCCGCAACCGGATCGACACCCTGGCCCGCGTCGCCACCGCCCTGAATCGACACCTGGTCGTGTCCTTCCCCGAGAAGCTCCCCGCCAAGCTCAAGGATGCCGTCCACGTCGCCTGACCCGAGTGTGGTGGCCTCGGACCGGCTCGACGCTGATCCGAGTTCACCGATGAACGCGTCGGCGTCGACACGGTCTCCGAAGGGCAGGGGAAACGCTTCTCCTGGACCAGGCGACCATCGTGCAGATCTCCGCCGGGCTCTCGTGGGGGTCGGCCGGTCGCGCCGAGCTCGGCTGAGCCTGGCTCGATGTGTCGACCCTGTGCCGCGTGGCTTTCGCCGCGCCCGACCTAGGACGACGGCGCACGCCATCGCCTCGGACCCTCCCCCGTACCCACGGCTCGGCACAGTCGAATAGGTACACGGTCAACGTCGTCCGCTCCGGACCGACCGCAAGGGCAGTCGCCGGTGTGGCCTACCGGTCAGCGCGGCCAGCGCATTGGCCACGGCGGGAGCGACGACGACCACCCCTGGTTCACCGAGCCCCGTCGGCGGCTCGGTGCTAGCCAACAGCTTGACCACGATTCGCGGGATCTCGTCGATGCGCAGGAACGGCGCGGTGTCGAGATTCCGCTCGACCGCGATGCCATCCCGGATCGTGATCTCCCCGTCGAGCGTGGCCGACAGCCCGAAGATCGCGGCGCCGTGCAACTGTTCGGCTGCGTCTCGCGGGTTCACGACCACGCCGCAGTCTGCGACCAAGGTGAGCCGTTCGACGGTGTAGGTCTCGACGGATCTCCTACGGACCTCCGCGACGGCGGCCAGCCGCGTACCGCCGAAGTCGACGTATGCCAGACCTCGAGCGATCCCCGCCAATGACGGCTCGAACCACGACGATTGGTCGGCGACGGCCTCGAGGACGGCCGTACCTCGGGGGTCGGTGCGCACCAGCCTGCGGCGAAGAGCCAGCGGGTCGATCTCGCCGCGACGGGCCAGTTCGTCCAGCGCACACTCCAGGGCGAAGGTGTTGTGGGTGTGTGCCACCCCTCGCCAGAAACCCACCGGAACGGGAAGCTCGACGAGCGTCTGTCTCAACGAGCGGTTGGGGATGTCGTAGCCGCCGTCGTTGGCGAGGCCCGGCATCACGATACGATCCACGGCCGCCGGCGGCCCGGGGCTGAGCCGTTGCGTCGCCACGTGCCCCTCGATCGCCGACACCGCGCCGGCGCCGTCAAGAGCGAGTTTCACGCGCACGGCCGACGCTGGTCGAAAACGATCGTGCGCGATGTCCTGCTCTCGCGGCCAGATGACCTTGACGGGGCGACCCCCGACCTGCTGAGAGGCGAGCACGGCATCGGAGACGAAGTCGGTGTCGAGGCGCCGGCCGAATCCGCCGCCGCTGGGCAGCTGATGCAGCCTGATCGCCGGGTCCGTCGGTGAACGTCCGGTCAACCCGGCGACCACGGCGTAGATCGCCGTGTCGTTCTGGTGGCCGACCCACACGTCGACGCCGACCCGGGTGACCGGCGCTGCGCAGGTCACCGGCTCCATCGCCACGTGGGCGAGATAGGGCACCTCGTACACCTCGTCCACGTGGTGCCGTGCAGCCTCGAACGCCCGGTCGACATCCCCGACGGTCTCCGTGGCGGTTCCCGTCCCGCTCAGCTGATCGCGTAGGCGCTGCCGGATCGCATCGTCGGTCAGCCCGTCCGCCGGGCCTGGCGTCCATCGCGTGTCCTCGGCGAGAACCTGACTGCCTCGCAGCGCGGGCCAGTAGCTTTCTGCCAGAACGAGAAGCACATCCTGCGCCGTCGGCGAGACTCGTCGTCCTTCGACCTGCACGATCTCGCGGACACCGGGAACCCGGAGGGCTCGGGATGGATCGAAGGACGCGACCCGGCGACCGTATGACGGCGGTCGTAGTGGGACTGCGGTCAACAGTCCGGGCAACTGCAGGTCGATCCCGAACGTGGCCGTTCCGGTGATCTTCGGCGCGGTGTCCAGCCGCGGCACCGATCTCCCGATCAGTCGCCACTGCGCCGCCTCCTTGACGGTGACTTCAGCCGGCAGTGGCTGCCTCGCGGCCGATGCGGCGAGCTGGCCGAAACCGGTGTGCCGTCGGGAGCGACGGTGCCGGACCACCCCCTGTCGCACGGTGATCTCGGCGGTGGGCACCGACCACTGCGCTGCGGCGGCGGCGACCAGCATGGCCCGGGCAGCGGCTCCTGCCTCACGCAGCGGCCGCCACGAATCGCGCACACTGGTGGATCCGAAGGTGAACTGGGTGAACGGCACCAGCTCGGAGAAATACTCGGGCTGGCGGGTGCCGTGCTCGAAGCGCATCTGCGACCATGCGGCGTCGAGTTCCTCGGCCACGAGCATCGCCAAAGCAGTGACGACGCCCTGTCCGAGCTCCACCTTGTGCGTGCGGACGGTGACAGTCCCGTCGTCGTCGATGCTCAACCACACGTTGGGCCGGAACACCTCTTCCGCGGAGTCGGGCGGCGACAATGCCGCGGTGCGATCGACGAGGACGGTGCCGAGCACGAATGCCGCACCGCCGCCTGCTGAGCCGCGGAGCAAGAGCCGGCGGGACAGGGGTCGAGGCTGACCGGAGGCGGGACGGCCGGGCGGCCGGGGACCAGGAACGGATCGGATGCCGCTCATCGGTCACCGCCCTGCCGACCTTCTGTCCGATCGTCATCCGAGTGCGACGGTTCACGTGCGCCGCCGGTTCTCAGCTCGGCGGCACGCCTGACGGCGGCCTGGATGCGCTGGTAGGTGCCGCATCGACATCGATTGCGGGACAGGCCCTCGGCGACCTCCTCGCTCGTCGGGTCGGCGTAGCGTTCGAGGACCGCCGTGGCGGCGACGATCTGTCCTGACTGGCAGTAGCCGCACTGAGGGACGTCCAGTTCGGCCCAGGCCTGGATCACCGGCTGGTCAGGATCGGCGGCTAAACCCTCGATGGTTGTGATGTTCTGTCCGGCAACCGTATTGATCGGGATGACGCAAGACGGGAGGGACCGGCCGTCGACGAGCACCATGCACGCACCGCACTGGGCGATCCCGCAGCTGTACTTGGTCCCGGTCAGGTTCAGCTCGTCGCGCAACACCCACAGCAGTGGTGTGTCCGGAGCGGCGTGTGAGGTCACGGCTGAGCCGTTGACGGACAGACGGGTCATGACTGAACCTCCACATAGGTGGTCGAAGGCGGGGATGGGGTGTGTCGGCGAGAGATGCGCAGCACGCGGTTGGTGAGCGGATCGCTGACGTAGATGGTTCGGTTGTCGGCCGCGCTGATTCCGGCTACGACACCGTCGGTAGGGCGGCCGGGGAGCGGTGGATCGGCAGGGGTCAAGCCCGTGGCGAGCACGGTGGATCGGCCACTGGCGATGTCGATGGAGCGCAGTCGTCCTGCTCCGGACTCCAGGACGATCAGCTCGTCTCCGACGACGTCCAGGGTGGTGGGCCGGTCGAGGCCCCAGGCGATCGTCCTGGCCCGCTCCAGCAGGCGACCTCTCGCAGCGATCTGAACGATGGTGCCGCGTGCGAGGTCGGTGACCCACGCGTTCCCGTCATCGCCGGCGAGGCCGGCGGGGATGCGAACTCCTGCCGCGATCGGAGTTCCGAGCCGGTCTGGTGTCGCCGCAGGTACCGGCACGATCCGGCCGGCGCCGGCTTCCGATACGAGGTAGGTGTCGCCGAACCGCAGGACGTCCAGAGGAAAGTCGAAGCCCGACGCCAGGACTGCCGATGTGCCGGCCGCCGG
>JBOFLR010000327.1:0-4939 GCA_051657965.1 Dermatophilaceae bacterium | reverse complement strand
AGCGTGATGTCGTCGCCGGTGTTCGCCACGACCGTGACGTGGGAGTCGGCGAGACCTGGGGTGGTGTCGAGGTGGTGGCGCAGGCCGCGGATGAAGCGGGCGCCGCCCACCCCGCCGGAGATGGCGGTGATGCGCATGTGCCGAAGTCTCTCAGGCGGCGGCCGGGGCGGCCGGGGCGGCCGGGGCGGGCGTCGTGGCCGGTCGGTGGCCGGTCGTCGCCGGTGGCGGCCGATCCGTTCGGCCCCGGTCGTCCGGGGATGACGAGCGGTACGAGAGGGTAGGAAGCGCGAACCCTAGTGTCCGGGGCACCTCGGTCGCAGGCGAACACCAGATCTGCGCAATATCACCAACGGGCTTGACGACAGGTGCATGACACGCGTGTAATTTCAGGCATGTGTTCCGGTGGGCCTGGCCGGCGCACTCGGGTCGAGGGTCAGGAGGCACGATGCACGAGCTGTTCGCGATCGACGGTTCGCTCGCCGAGGAGGGCGCGGAGGAGGGCGCGCTCGGCTGGCAGGAACGATCCCTGTGTGCTCAGACCGATCCGGAGGCGTTCTTCCCCGAGAAGGGCGGGTCCACGCGAGAGGCGAAGAAGGTCTGCGTGGGCTGCGAGGTGCGGTCCGAGTGCCTCGAGTACGCCCTCGCCAACGACGAGCGGTTCGGCATCTGGGGCGGGATGTCCGAGCGTGAGCGCCGCAAGCTGAAGAAGCGCGCGGTCTGAGGCGGGCTCGCCTCCTCCGCCTGTCCCCGCGTATGACGCTGGCTCCTTCCCGTCCACCCGGCACCCCGGCCGACCCGGCCGGGGAGGTCGTGCCGACCGTCACCGCGGTCGTCGTCACGCGCACCGATCCGCGCGGCCTGTCCGAAGTGCTCGACGCCGTCCTCGGCCAGACCCTCACCCCCGACTCCGTCCTGGTGCTCGACCGCACCGGCGGCGCCGGGGGCCCGGATGACGACGACGTCGCCGCGGTGCTCTGGGCGGCCCGGGCCCGTACCCCGGTCCCGGTCCGGGAGGCGACGGTCGACCCCCGCCTACCGCTGCGCACCGCGGCGTGGCGGGCCGTCCGCGACCAGGTCGGCGACCCGACGCTGGTGTGGTTCCTGCCGGTCGGTACCGAGCCGGAGCGGGAGGCGCTGGCCGGTCTCGTCGACGCCTGGCGGCGGTCCCCGTCCACCGGGATCGTCGGCGGCAAGCACGTCGACGCCGACGACCCCCACCTGCTCCGTGCCGTGGCGCTGCGGTCGACCCGTGGCGGGCGGCTGCTCGCCGGCCCGGTGCCGGGCGAGCCCGACCAGGGCCAGTACGACCAGGTGTCCGATGTGCTCGCGGTGCCGTTCGCAGGCTGTCTGGCCGAGCGTGAACTCGTTCTCGCGCTGCGGGGTTGGGGCAGCTCCTTCGGCGATGTCGCCGCCGATCTCGACCTCGGCTGGCGAGCGCACGCGGCCGGCCGCCGCGTGGTCGCCGTCCCTCAGGTGCGCCTCCACTCGGTCGCGGGAGCCGCCGTGGCCACCGCCCGCACGCCCGCCCGGCGCCGGGCCGCGCGGCGCGTCGCGCTGGCTCGGGTGTCGTGGTGGGCCGCGCCCGTCCTCGCCGCCTGGGTGACGGTGACCTCGGTGGTGGCCGGGATCGGCCTGCTGCTCCTCAAGCGTCCCCGCGCGGCCTGGGCCGAGCTCAGCGGGCTCGCCGCGCTCGACCCGTTCGGTGCGGTGGCAGCACGCTGGGGCACCCGGCAGGCGCGCACCGTGAGCCGGCGTGACCTGCGCACCCTGTTCGAGCCGCGGCGGGCGGTGCTCGCGTCGTGGGCGGATGCCGTGCACGACGCGGTGGTGTCGCCCAGCCCGCCGATCGGCGACCAGGCCCACGACCTCAGCCCACGCTCGTGGCTGGCACACGTCATCCGGCACCCTGGAGTGCTCGCCACTGCGGCCGTCACGGCCGTCACCCTGGTCGCCGCCCGTACCCTCGGGCTCGACGTGCCCACCGGCGCGGGCGCCGGGCTGGCGGGTGGCGAGCTGGCCGCCACCCGCGCCGACGCGAGCGCACTCTGGCACTCGTGGTCCGACGGCTGGACCGGCGGCGGGCTCGGTGCTCCGGGGTCGGCCGGGCCGCAGGCGCTGCTCCTCGCCGGCCCGACGTGGCTGGTCGAGCACGTGCCGCTCCTTCCCGAGCCGGCGTCCCCGGCCGGTCTCGTGGTGGCCCTGCTGCTGTTTCTCGGGATGCCGCTCGCGACCGTCTCCGCCTATCTCGCGCTCCGAGTCGTGGCCCGCTCGCGGCGGGTCCGGGCGCTCGGCGCGGTGGCGTGGTCCACGACAGGTGTGGCGGCGGCCGCGGTGGCCGAGGGCCGGTGGGGTGCCGTGGTGGCGCTGGTGCTGCTCCCGGCGATCGGCGCGGGCCTGTGGCTGGTGGCGGTGCGCCGTTCCACGGCCACCAGCGCGTTCGCCACGGCGCTGGCGCTGGTGGTGCTCGGCTCGTTCGCCCCGGTGCTGCTGCCGCTCGCGGTCGTCCCGGCCGTGGTGCTGGTGGTGCTCGCGCGGCAGGCGCGGATGCATGCGCTGGTGGTCGCGCTCGTGCCACCGCTGGTGCTGGCGCCCTGGATCGTCCCCACCGCGCAGCGCTCCTGGCCCGAGCTGGTCGCCGGGTCCGGCCTGGCCGACCGGGGCGGCGAGGCGGTCGACCCGTGGCGCCTGATGGCGCTCGATGTCGGTGCTACGGGCGCTGCCGGCGCCACGACCTGGACCGGGACCCTCCTCGTCGCCGGCGGCGTGCTCGCGCTGTTGCGGCGCCGCCCGGGCGACCGGGCCCCGTGGGTGCTCGCGGTCTCGTTGCCCGTCGTGCTCGCGGTGGCGCTGGTCGCGCCGGTGGTCCGGCTCGGCACGGTGTCCTCCGACTCCGGCGGGGCGATCACCCTGTGGACCGGCATCCTCGTGCTGCCGGTGGCGCTCGTCCTGGTGTTCGCTCTCGTCCGCGGTCTCGACGGCCTGTCGGCCGGGCGGGTCACCCGCCGAGGTCGTGTCGTGTCTCGGGCCGTCGCCGTCGTCGCGACCGCCGGCGTCGTCGGTACGGCCGGTGCGGCGGCCGGCATCGGCCTCGGCACCGCCCTGGTGCCGGCTCGTGACCCGCGCCCGGCTGTCGCCGTCGAGCAGGCGTCCGGTGCCTTCGCCACCCGCTCGCTGTTCGTCCAGCCCGGGCCCGACGGTGCGGGGTACCGCTTCCTCGGACGTGAGGCCGCGGCCGTGGTCCGGCCACTCCCGGTCGTCGGGGATGCCGACGCCGCGGCGGCCGAGCCGCTCACCGCGCTCCTGGGCGGCTCGTCCGACGGCACCGCACTGTTCGCCGCGACGGCCACCGACCTGCTCGCCATCCGGGCCGGCACCGTGCCCGAGGTCGCGCGCCGACTCGACGCCACCGTGGGCCTGACCCGGATCGCGCCTCGCGACGGCTGGGACCTCTGGCGGGTCGGCCCGGTCGGGTCGCGCGGCGACACCCTGGTGGCCTCGCCTCGGCTGCGCCTCGAGTCACCCGAGGGCACGACCCTGGTCCCCACCACCGGCGCACACGGCGCGACCCGTACGACGGTCGACGTGCCGCCCGGTGGCCGCCTCGTCGTGGCCCAGCCGCCGGCCTGGGCCGCTACCGTGCAGGTCAGCGTCGACGGCCGCGTGCTCGACGCCGACACCAGCACCGGGTCGCCGACCTACCGGATGCCGACCGGTCGCGGCGAGCTCACCGTCGTGCTCGACGACGGCCGCGGCTGGCGGTACCTCCAGCTGGGTGCGCTGGTGGTACTGGGCTTCCTCGCCGTGCCCTTCGGGCGTCGCGAGTCACGGGTGGCCGGCCGGTGAGGGGCGGCGCGGTGGCCCGGCGGCATCTTCCCGGCGTGGCTCGGGTGCTCGTGGTCGCCGGGGGAGCGGCGGTGCTGGTGTGGGTGGCCACGGCGTGGCCGGTGACCCTCGACCTCGCCGGAGCCGACGACTCCTCGGCCGGCTCTCCATCGGGCGCCGGCCTGGTCACGGCCCAGTCCCTCGCGTGCCCGGGTAACGGGCTGAGCGGCCTGTCAGCCGTGCCGGACATCACGGTCGGCGGTACCGTCGCCGCTGCCAGCGCGCCGGCGACGCTGCTGCCCGCCGAGCCCACCGGTACGGGTGTCGCCGAGCTGCGCGCGGGCGGCGCCGTGCTGGCCGAGCTGGCGGCGACGCGGCCGGGGTCGGCATCCGGCGCGCTGCCCGGCCGAGGGCCGGTGGTGCTCGACGCCACCGGTGCGGCGGCCCCCGGCCTGGCCGCCGCCCAGGAGTGGCGGCTCGACAGCCGCGAGCTTCGCGGACTCAGCGGCTCGTCGTGCTCGCCGGCCGCCACCGATACCTGGCTGCTCGCGGGTGGGGCCGGTCCGGGCCGGCAGGAGCGGCTGGTCCTGGTCAACCCCGGCGCCAACCCGGTCACCGCCGACGTCACCGTGCTCGGCGCGTCCGGCCCGGTCGGCGAGCCGCGCACCGAGACCGTGGCGCCCCGCGGCCGGGTCACGGTGCTGCTCGACGCGTTCACCGACGACGAGGCCCAGGTCGCGGTGCACGTGGTCAGCGACGGCGCGGGCCTGCAGGCGTCGCTCACCGACACCTGGGTGGCCGGCAGTACCGCGCTGGGCGCCGAGACCGTCGATGCGGCAGCGGCGCCGGCGACGCGGCAGACCGCCCCGGCGGCCGTGGTGTCGGGCTACACGTCGGTGCGCGTCGCGGTGCCGGGGCCGGATGCCGCGGTGGTGCGGGTCAGCCTGCTCGGGCCGGGTGGCCTGGTGCCGGTCACCGGCGAGACCGTGCTGTCCGTGCCGGGCGAGTCGGTCGGCGACCTGCCGCTGCGGGGCATCCCCACCGGTGTCTACGCGGTGGTGCTCACCGCCGACGTGCCGGTGGTGGGGTCGGTCTTCAGCGCTACCGGGGGCGGCGG
>JBOFLR010000326.1:0-7968 GCA_051657965.1 Dermatophilaceae bacterium | reverse complement strand
CGCCCGAAGCGCTCGGGGCGGGGCGGGTCGATGAGGATGGCCACCGACCGATCGTAGGGCTGCGGATCGCAGCCTGTGGAAAACGCCGGAGCCCGGTCGCGGCATCCGCCTAGGTTCGTGGATGACGGGTCGGCCGCCGGGGTCGACCGTGACGCGAAGGGGGCCACTCATGGCCGCACAGTTCCAGGTCGACACCGAGCGCATCGCGGCTGCCGCGGGTGACGTCGCCCGTATCTCGTCCGAGATCGAGAGCCAGGTGGCGGTGATGCTCGCCCGCCTCACCGGGCTCCAGGACGCCTGGACGGGAACGGCATCCGCGCAGTTCCAGGGTGTCGTGACGCAGTGGCGCGGCACTCAGCAGCAGGTGCGTGCCTCGCTTGACTCCATCGGTCAGGTGCTCGGTGCCGCCGGTGTGCAGTACGCCGAGACCGAGGCACAGGCGGTGCGGATGTTCTCGTGACGAACCCTGCGGGCGGTCGCGGCCTGAGATCGGTCGGTCGCGATCGCCCGCAGCATCGCGACACGGCACCCGTCGCGATCGCCTCCGACATCACGACACCTTCGCGCCGCGCCGGTCGCGGTCGCGGTCGCGGTCGCGGTCGCGGTCGCGGTCGCCTGCAGTCTCGCGACACCTCGCGCGGCGCCGCTTCGGCCGGCCAGGTGGTTCTCCCACCCGGCACGAAGATCACGTCAAGTCGAGCTTGTAGCCGCGATGCGAGTGCACCCACCCGAGCCGCTCGTAGAAGCGGTGCGCGTCGGCACGGCGCCGGTCGGTCGTGAGCTGCGCGATGGTGGCGCCCCGACCACGACCATGGGCGAGGGCCCAGTCGAACAGCGCCTGTCCCAGCCCGGAGCCGCGCTCCGTCGCGCTCACTCGCACTGCCTCCACCTGCACCCGCAACGCACCCCGCCTCGACAACGTGCGGAGGTAGCTCAGCTGCGCGGTACCGACGATCCGGCCGTCGGCCCGGCGCACCACGACGAGCAGCTGGTTCGGATCGTCGTCGATGCCCGCGAACGCCTCGTGGTAGGGCGCCAGGTCGCCACTACCGGTCCCGGCCTCCCGACCCGACCCGAGCACGTCGTCACGAAGCAGCTCGACCACCGACGCCACGTCGGCGGCGGTGGCCCGGTCGACGACGTGCACCACGTCGCCGACCACGAGCTCGTGCGGAAGCTCGACCGCCGGCACCGGCTCGGGTTCGCCGGTCATTCCGCAGAGATGGCTCGCAGCACGTCGAGACGCGCCGCTCGACGGCCGGGCCAGAGCGCGGCGAGCACTCCGACGACCGCGGCCACGAGCACGAACCCGGCGAGCTGGCCGCTGGGAACAGCGAGCACGTCGATCCCGTCGTCGATGAGCGATCGCTGCAACGCCACCGCGAACGCGAGCCCCAGGCCGATGCCGAGCACCGCACCGAGTAGCGCGATGGCGACCGACTCCAGGCGCAGCATGGTGCGTAGCTGCCGCCGGCTCAGGCCGACGGCGCGCAGCAGGCCGATCTCCCGGACACGCTCGATCACCGACAGAGCAAGGGTGTTGACGATGCCGAGCACCGCGATGACCACCGCCAGGCCGAGCAGGGCGTACACGATGTACAGCAGCTGGTCGATCGGCTCGCGCTGCTGCGCCGCGTACTCGGCCTGGTCGCTCACGCCCACGGTCGGGAGGTCGGCGACCACGTCGTCCAGCGCCCGGCCGAGATCGTCGCGGTCGGCTCCCGGAGCGGCGACGACGTACAGCGTCCGGTCGGTCGCCGGAACGCCGAGGGCGTCGAAGGCGGCCAGCCCGAGGGTGACATCGGCCTGCAGCACGGCATCCTCGGTGTAGACGGCGACGACGCGCGCCTCCAGCTCCTCGCCCGCGTAGGAGAGCGGCAGCGTCGAGCCGAGGCTCAGCCCCCGCTCCGTGGCGAGATCGGTGGACACGGCGACGGTGTCGGCCCCGAGGTCGGCGAGCGAGCCCGACGACAGGTCGGGGCGGGCGACGGCACTGACCTCCGCAGGATCGATCCCGGCGACGAAGTCACGGCCACCGTCGATCTCGACCCCGGCCGCTCGCACCCGGGCGACCCGCTCCACCCCAGGCACCGCCGCCACGTCATCCGCGACGGTGGCCGAGAATGACTGACCGACCGCGTTGGCCACGACATAGTCGGCGACGATGTCCTCGGCCAGCGACTTGTCGATGCTCGCCTTCGCCGAGGCGCCGAGCACCGCCATCATCGTCACGAGCGACACCCCGATCATCAGCGCCGACGCCGTGGCGGCGGTACGGCGAGGATTGCGCCGGGCGTTCTGCTCGGCCATCCGCCCGACCGCGCCGAAGGTACGTCGGTACAGCCAGCCGAGCCCACCGAGCACCGGTCGGCCGACGACCGGGCTCACCAGAGCCGTGCCGACGATGACCCCGAAGATCCCCACCCCGAGGACGTAGGTCGGCTCGGAGCCCACCTCCGCCAGGCCGAGCGCCATGGCGACGGCACCGGCCACGAGCAACAGGGTGCCGACCGACAGCCGCCACCGCAGGCCACTCTCGGCGAGTGCGACGTCGTCTCGCATCGCGGCCACCGGCGCCACCCGTCCGGCCCGGCGGGCGGGCAGGTACGCCGCCGCCACGGTGACCACGAGGCCGACCGCCAACGCCACCATGACGGTGCGCGGCCGCAGCACCAGCTCGCTGGCCGACAGGTCGAGGCCGACCTGGCCGAAGACGGTCTTGATGCCGAGCGCGAGCAGCACGCCGAGGGCAGCACCGAGCAGGGAGCCGACCAGGCCGATGATGCCCGCCTCGAACAGCACCGAGCCGGCCACCTGCCGCCGGCTCGCACCGATGGCACGCAGCAGCGCGAGCTCACGGCTGCGCTGCGCGACGAGGATGGAGAACGTGTTGACGATGAGGAACGCCCCGACGGTCAGCGCGACCCCGGCGAAGACGAGGAGGAAGGTGTTGACGAACGAGAGCGCCTCGTCGATCCGCGTGGCAGCGCCGGCCGCGACCGCGTCGCCGGTGGCCGACTCGTAGCCGTCGGGGAGCACGCGGTCGACCTCCGCCTTGAGCTCCTGCTGGCTGGCGCCGGCCGCCGCGGTGACCCAGAACTGGGAGTACTCCTCCGCGCCGCCGAGGAACAGCTGCTGCGCCTGGCCGGTCTCGAGCATCACGACGCTGGCACCGATCACCGACGACCCGCCGAAGTCCGCCGTGCCGACCAGCGCCACCTCGACCCGCGGCACGGCGCCGGAGGTGACGAGCGGCATCCGTTCACCGAGGCGATAGCCAGCCCGCTCGGCCGTGGCGGTGTCGAGCACGACCTCGCCCGACGCCTGCGGGAAGCGACCGCTCTCGAGCGTGGCGACCGGGATGCCGTTCGCCGCCGGCCCGCCGGTGTAGTTGACCGCGATCCCGGGCGGCCCGGCACCTCCGACGACCTTGCCGTCCTTGCCGACGACGAAGGTGCCGAACGAGGTGACCCGGCCGTCGGCACGCTCCGCACCCGGTACCGCGGCGAGCCGGCCGGCGAGGTCGGCGGGTACCGCCCGCTCGGTGGGCGAGCCGAACCCGCCCCCTTCACCGCCCGCGCCGGACGGCTGCACCACCACGTCACCCACGGCGCCACTGGTCAGCCCGGTGAAGGCCCGGTCGAGGGTGTCGGTGAAGATGTAGGAGCCGGCGACGAAGGCGACGCCGAGCACCACCGCGAAGCCGCTGAGCAGGAGGCGCAGCTTGTGCGCGAGGACGCCGCGCCAGGTCGCTCGCAGCACCTAGGCCCCCGCGCCCGGCCGGCCCAGGCCGGCCATCCGCTCGAGCACCCGCTCCGGGGTCGGCTCGCGGAGCTCGTCGACCACCTGCCCGTCGGCGAGGAACACGACCCGATCGGTCCAGCTCGCCGCACCGGGGTCGTGCGTGACCATCACGACGGTCTGCCGGTGGGTGTCGACGACGCGGCGGAGGAAGCCGAGCACCTCGGCACCCGAGGTGGAGTCGAGGTTGCCGGTGGGCTCGTCGGCGAAGACCACGTCGGGTCGGCCCATGAGGGCTCTCGCGCACGCCACCCGTTGCTGCTGGCCTCCCGAGAGCTCGCTGGGGCGGTGACCCAGCCGGTCGCGCAGGTCGACGGTGTCGACGACCTCGTCGAACCAGGCCGGCTCGGGCCGCCGTCCGGCGATGGCCAGCGGCAGCAGGATGTTCTCCTCGGCGGTGAGCGTGGGCACGAGGTTGAACGCCTGGAAGACGAAGCCGATGCGGTCGCGCCGCAGCTCGGTGAGGCGGCGCTCCTTGAGGGTGGTGAGGTCGACGTCGCCGAGGAACACCCGGCCCGACGACGGCTCGTCCAGCCCTGCAGCGCAGTGCATCAACGTGGACTTGCCAGAACCCGACTTGCCCATGATGGCGGTGAACTCGCCGGCACGGAGGTCGAGGCTGACGTCGTCGAGTGCGACCACCTGGGTCTCACCGGTGCCGTACACCTTCGAGAGCCCCTCGACTCGGGCCGCGGCCAGGCGGGTCTCGCTCGTCGTGGTCGTCGGGTCGGCGACCGCCATGTGCAGCTCCTCGGGTGGACAGGACCAACGGGACCACGGGCACCGGCGCTCGCGTCCACTGCTCGCCCAACGCTAGGGCGTCACCTCCGTGTTCCGCGTCAGGGGTTCCCCCGGATGCAGCCCGGAGCGCGCCGTCATCCGGGCGGTGCCGGCGACACCGGGCCACGCGTGGCGGCGTCGACGGCGGTCGACCAGACCGGCGCGACCGCGTCATCCGTCTGATGTGGCATGTCGAGCCGGATGCCGTGCACGGCGCGCAGCGCAGGCCGGTCGACGTCGCCCTGGACCACGCCGCTGAGCCAGGACAGCTCGAGCCCGCGGTCGTCGACTCGGCAGGTGGCGATGCAGTTGTCGAACCACGGGCCTTCGGTGACCTGCCACGGGTACCGCGGGTGGGACACGTGCGCCGACCGGGCCACCAGGGCCCGCACCGGCCGGGCGAGCCATCTGGACAGCAGCGAGATGCCGACCCGGATGCCGCGGGGCATCGGGTTGCGGATCGGTGAGCAGACCGCCTGGACGATGCGCGAGCGCATCCGGTGCCGGCCGGGATCGACGACCTCGGCGAGGTAGGAGTTGTGCACGTCTCCGGAGAGGAACACGATGGTGTCCGGCGCCGCGCCGCGGTTGCCGCGGGCCAGGTCCGCGACCATCTCGAACACCTCGTCGAACCCGCTGGTGAACGCGGCCCAGTGTTCGAGGTCGACGCGGCGACGCACCCGCTCGGCGAGAGCTGCCGGGCGCCGGCCGTAGCAGCCCTCGGCCACCGCCTCGTCGAGCACCTCGACGTCGTGCAGCCCGGGCGGCAGCAGGAACGGCAGCGACGTGCCGACGAACACGTGCCGGTATCTGCCGCGCAGTCGTCCGTCGAGCCAGCGCAGCTCCTCGGCGTCGAGCATCGACCGGCTGTCGGGCTGCAGATCGCGGGCGGCTCGCGAGTCGACCACGACGAGCAGGCAGTCGCCGAGCTCGCGGGCGTAGCTCCACCGGTAGCTGTCCGGGCGCGCGTCGGCACGCTCGGCCAGGGCGTCGACGGCCTCGGTGAGGTCGAGTTCGTGGTCCGAGCCGCGTGCGCTGTGGGCCACGACCTGGCGCCAGACCTCTTCCTCGGCGAGGTCGGCCGGAGCGAGGTTGCCCAGATGCTGGTGCACCCAGTACGAGCCGAGCCCGGCGACGATCCGCTCCTGCCACCAGGTGGTGCGCCGGATCTCCTCGCGCCACGACCAGGACGTGTTCCAGTCGTCGCGCACGTCGTGGTCGTCGAAGATCATCGCCGACGGCACGCTCGAGAGCACCCAGCGGATCACCGGGTCGCTCCACGCGATGCGGTACAGCTCGGCGTACTCGACGAAGTCCTTGATCTCGGCGCCCGGTGGCTCGTCGAGATCGCGACGAGCGCGCATGTAGTCCTCGAGCTCGGGATGTGGCGTGGTGTCGGCATAGACCTGGTCACCGAGCAGGAGAAGCAGGTCGGGCCACTGCGCACCCGGGTCGTCGCGGAGCGCGATCGCCAGGCTGCGCAGGGCGTCGACGCCGTGCCGGTCGTTGCCGGCGGCGTCGTGCGGGGCACTGGTGCGGCACGACCCGAACGCGAAGCGGGGTGCGTGGCCGGGCGCCAGGGTTCGGATGCGGCTCGGCGCTGCTCCGTGGAGCGGCCACACCTGGATGCCGTCGACGTGCACCTCGTAGGGGTGGTCGGTGCCGGGCTCGAGGCCGTCGCACACGACCAGGGCGTAGTGGGCGCCGTGGACCCGGAACGTCGGGACGGTCCAGGTGTTGCCGGCACGCGCCACGGTGACGCGGGCGGCATCCGCGGTGCGGAGCCACACCGTGGCGGAGGTGTCGTCGACGTAGCGCAGGAGCGGTCCGAGGACGAGCGTGTCGCCATCGGCGCGGGGCGGGGCCATCGCCCCATCCTGCACCCCTGCCGCTGGACGATTCATCGGGAGTCCGACCCACCCGGCCCAGCCGGCCCAGCCGGCCCACTCGGCCCACTCGGCCCACTCGGCCACCCACCTTCCACCCGTTCCGGCAAGGATGCCGACTCGGGGAGGTACTGCAGTGTGAGCGGACCTCAAGGGTCGTACCGCCGACGAGGCCAGGCAGCAGCTCTCCGAGCTCATCCGACCAGCCCGACCGGGCTCGACTCTCGCGGCGCGAGATAGTGGCCGTGTTCTCGACCGCAAGGAGCCCGTGATGACCGGTCTCGACCACCCGCTCGTCCGGGCGTACCTCGACCGCGTCGACGCCCTGGCCGGCGCGCTGCCCGCGGTACGGCGTGCCGAGCTGCGGGCCGACCTCGAGGAGCACCTCGCCGAGACCCTTCCCGAGGGCGTCGACGACGAGGCGGTGACGCGGGCTCTCGGCCGGCTCGGCGGCCCCGAGGATGTCGTCGCCGAGGCGACCGGCACACCGGTTCCCCCGCACACCGAGACCGAGGCCGACACCGGCCCGCCTCGCGTCGAGCAGGCCGCCGTCCTCGCGTCCGGGCTGTCCCTGGCCGCCGCGCTCAGCGTCGTCCTGGTCGTCCTCGCGCTGTTCCTCTGGCTGGCCGGCGTCGTGCTCACGTTGTTCTCGAGGCGGTGGAGCGTGGGCGACAAGGCGCTCTCCGTGGTCGTCTACGGCGTGCTCGGGTTTCCGTTGGTCGCCGCCTCGACCACGTCCGCATCTGGGGGCGCAGCATGTCCGGGCAGCGACGACGCCGGTGGCGCCTCGCTCGAGTCGTGCACGAGCAGTGTCGGCACGCAGCCACACGTCGCCGTGCTGGCGATAGGCGGGCTCGCAGTGCTGACGCTCTGGATCGGGGCCGGTATCCACCTCTGGCGCCGCGCCCGCCGCACGACGCCCGCGGACCAGGCGCACGTCATCCGGATGCGGTGAGACCGGGCCGCGCACCTGCGGCGTTCGACGCCATGGCGTCGAAACGCATCGGCGGCGTCCATATCCGGGCGCCTCTGGCGCCGATCGACGCCATGGCGTCGAGACTCGTGCGGCATCCGCATCCATGCGCCCTGCGGCATCCGTACCGACGCGCGAAGGGCGGCTCCCTGGTCGGGGAGCCGCCCTTCGTCGTGAGGCGCGAGCGTCAGGGACTCAGAAGTCCATGCCGCCCATGCCGCCGTCGCCGCCCGGAGCCGCCGGTGCGGCCTTCTCGGGCTTGTCGGCGATGACCGCCTCGGTGGTGAGGAACAGCGCGGCGATCGACGCGGCGTTCTGCAGCGCCGAGCGGGTCACCTTGGCCGGGTCGATGACGCCGGCCTTGACGAGGTCCTCGTAGACGCCGGTGGCGGCGTTGAGGCCGTGCCCACCCTCGAGGTGCTGCACCTTCTCGGCGACGACGCCACCCTCGAGACCGGCGTTGATCGCGATCTGCTTGAGCGGGGCCTCGACCGCGACCTTGACGATGTTCGCGCCGGTGGCCTCGTC
>JBOFLR010000325.1:0-5433 GCA_051657965.1 Dermatophilaceae bacterium | reverse complement strand
CGCCACCGACCCGCTCGAGGCGGCCGCGCAGGAGAAGGGCCTCAACTACGTCAAGCTCGACGGCTCGGTCGGCATCATCGGCAACGGTGCCGGGCTGGTCATGAGCACCCTCGACGTCGTCGCCTATGCCGGCGAGGAGTTCGGTGGGCAGAAGCCGGCGAACTTCCTCGACATCGGCGGCGGGGCCTCGGCCGAGGTGATGGCGAACGGGCTGCATGTCATCCTCAGCGACCCGCAGGTGAAGTCGGTGTTCGTCAACGTCTTCGGCGGCATCACCGCATGCGACGCCGTAGCGAACGGCATCGTCGGCGCGCTCGACGCCCTCGGCGACGAGGAGGACCGCCCGCTCGTCGTGCGGCTCGACGGCAACAACGTCGAGGAGGGCCGGCGCATCCTCGCCGACCGGAACCATCCCCGCGTCATCATCGAGGCGACCATGGACGGCGCCGCCCGCCGGGCCGCCGAGCTGGCCGCGCAGGCCTGAGCGCCCGCGCCAGGAACCGACCCCGCACCCGACCCCAGCCCGCGCGCACGAGAAGAGAGACACGAGAACTCCATGGCCATCTTCCTCACCGCCGACTCCTCGGTCGTCGTCCAGGGCATGACCGGCTCCGAGGGCATGAAGCACACCCAGCGGATGCTGCGCTCGGGCACCGCCGTCGTCGGCGGGGTCAACCCGCGCAAGGCCGGCACCACCGTCGACTTCGAGGGCGGGGTCAGCGTGCCGGTGTTCGGCACCGTCGCCGAGGCGATGGCCGCGACCGGCGCCGACGTCTCGGTGGTCTTCGTCCCCGCCCCCTTCACCAAGGCGGCCGCCGTCGAGGCGATCGACGCCGGCATCCCGCTGCTCGTCGTCATCACCGAGGGCGTCGCGGTGAGGGACACCGCCGAGTTCTACACCTACGCGCGCGAGAAGGGCGGCACCCGGATCATCGGCCCGAACTGCCCGGGTCTGATCAGCCCCGGGCAGTCCAACGCCGGCATCATCCCCGCCGACATCTCCGGCCCGGGGCGGATCGGGCTGGTGTCGAAGTCGGGCACCCTGACCTACCAGATGATGTACGAGTTGCGGGAGTTCGGCTTCTCCTCCGCGGTCGGCATCGGCGGTGACCCGGTCATCGGCACGACGCACATCGACTGCCTCGAGGCGTTCCAGGCCGACGCGGGCACCGACGCCATCGTGATGATCGGCGAGATCGGCGGGGATGCCGAGGAGCGCGCCGCCGCGTACATCGCCGAGCACGTCACCAAGCCGGTCGTCGGCTACGTCGCCGGGTTCACCGCACCCGAGGGCAAGACGATGGGCCACGCCGGCGCCATCGTGTCGGGCTCCTCCGGCACCGCCCAGGCCAAACAGGATGCCCTGGAGGCGGCCGGCGTCAAGGTCGGGAAGACCCCGTCCGAGACCGCCGCGCTGATGCGGGAGATCATGCAGTCCCTCACCGCAGCGGTTCCTCGCTGAGCGCTACCGGGCCAGCTGCCTCCGGGCGTCGAAGCTCATCCATCGGCGTGTCAGCGACGACCTGACGGACAAAGCCGCGCGTGGCCGGTGAGACTGGATGACGATGACGCTCACCGACCGATCGAACCCGTCCCGGCCTGGTCCCGGGGGGCGGGGCGGTGAGGTGTCGGAGACACCGGAGGCCTCGTCGTACCGCCCGATGCTGGTCGGTGCGGCTACCGCGCTCGGCTCGCTGATCCTCGTGCTGGGTCCCAGCCTGCTCGCGGTCGCGGTCGAGCCCCGCGCCACCGGCTCGGTCGCCGATGCGGTGCCGGTCGGTGCTGCACTGTGGTTGCTGGCCGGCGGTGCTCACCTCACCGCAGCGGGCAGCACCGTCTCGGTGGTGCCGCTTCTCGGGGTGGTCGTCCTGGTGCTCGTCGCCCGGGCCGGGGCCCGACGTGGTGTCACGGCCACCGACCTCGAGGCCGCCTACTCGCTCGGTCTGCTACCGCGCGGCCTCGGTGTCGCACTGCTCGGCTGGTGGGCCGGCTATGCCCTCGTCACCGCAGCGGCGGCGGCGCTCGCCGCTCGCGGCCCGCTCGTGCCTGCCCCGGAGAGTCTGTTCCTTCCCGCGGTGGTCGTGCCGATCGCCGGTGCCGCGCTCGTGGTGCACCGCTTGATCCGCGACGACCCGGGCGTGGCGGGTCCGGCGCTGCGCCGCCGGGTGCTGCCCGACGTCGTCCGGCGAGCCTTAAGGCCCGGTCTGGCCGGAGCGGGCCTGCTGCTCGGGCTCGGTGTGACGCTCGTCGTCGCCACCGTCGTGGTCGGGCACGACCGCGTGCTGGCGGTGCACACTGCGCTCGACGCCGGCCCGGCCGGCTCGTTCGGCCTGGTCTCGGCCCAGCTCGCCGCGCTGCCGAACCTCGGCCTCTGGGCCGTCTCGTTCCTCGCCGGTCCGGGTTTCCAGGTGGTCGACGGCGCCACGGTCTCGTGGGCCGGCGCCGAGAGCGGGCTGCTGCCGATGGTCCCGGTCCTCGCGGCCCTGCCCCAGCCCGGCCCGTTGCCGTGGGTCGTGCCGCTGGTCTCGATCCTCGTGGTGCTCGGAGCCGGTGCCTGGGTCGGCCGCCGAACACTCGGCACCCTGGCCCGACTGTCCCGGATGCGCAGCAAGCTGCTCGCGACCGTGACGGCGTGTGCCACCACGGCGGGCACCCTGGGCCTGCTCGACCTGCTCGCCGGCGGCGCGGTCGGGCGGTTCCGCCTCGCCGAGATCGGCCCGGACGCCGGGGCGCTGACCGGCATCCTCTTCCTCGAGCTACTCGCCGGCGCGATGCTCGTCGTCCTGCGGGACGCCTGGCAACTGCGACGCTAGAAGCGCGAGGTCAGGAGCATCTCGTCGACATCGGGAGCCGGAGCCTCCTGAGTTCGCGCGGATCTCCTGACCGGACGGGATGCACCTGACTCCGCAGGCTACTCGCGGATGACGGCCCGCTCCTCGATGACGGCTCGCTCGCTGATGACGGCTCGCTCCTGGATGGCGGCTCGCTCCTGGATGGCGGCTCGCTCCTGGATGGCGGCTCGCTCGCGGATGACGGCTCGCTCCTGGATGGCGGCTCGCTCGCTGATGACGGCTCGCTCCTGGATGGCGGCCGCTACCGTGGGCGGGTGACCTCGCCGCTCGCCGTGCCGCGGCTCCGGCTCGTGGTGCTGGTCTCCGGGGCGGGTAGCAACCTCCAGGCCCTGCTCGACGCGGCGGCCGCGGGCGCTCCGTTCGAGGTCGTCGCCGTCGGAGCAGACCGGGACGGCACGGGCGGCGTCGAGCGGGCGGTCGCGCGCGGCATCCCTACCTTCACCTGCCGCGTACCGGAGTACCTGACCCGCGACGACTGGGACCGCGACCTGGCCCGGCTGGTCGCGGCCCACCAGCCCGACCTGGTGGTGCTGGCCGGGTTCATGAAGGTGCTCGGCCCGGCGATGCTCGGCGGCTACCCGGTGGTCAACACGCACCCGGCGCTGTTGCCGAGCTTCCCCGGTGCGCACGGAGTGCGTGACGCGCTCGCGCACGGCGTCAAGGTCACCGGCTGCACCTGTCACTGGGTCGACGCCGGTGTCGACACCGGCCCGATCGTCGAGCAGCGCGCGGTGCGGGTCGAGCCCGGCGACACCGTCGAGACGCTGCACGAGCGGATCAAGGTCGAGGAGCGGGCGATGCTCGTCGGCGTCCTCGCCGCGCTCGCTGCCGACCGCGCGACCATCCCGCTTCTCCACGAACGTGGGTGAAGACCGGCGCCATTACACCGATCTTCACCCACATTCGCGAGGGCTAGAGGGAGCGAGGGCTAGAGGGAGCGAGGGCTAGCCCGCGGCCTCCGACGCCGCCCGCCGGGAACCGCGCCCGTTGCCCGCGACCCGGGTGGCGACCTCGGCGAGCACGAGCTGCTCGACACTCTCCTCGAGCACCGATCGGTGCCGTGCCGAGATGCCGGAGTCGGTGATGAGGGTGTCGACGTCCTCGAGCGGCATGAACGTCGACAGACCGACGATCCCCACCTTGGTGTGGTCGGCGAGCACGCACACCGACCGGCTCGCCCGCACCAGTGCCTGGTTGGTCTCGGCCTCGACGAGGTTCGGCGTGGTGAGGCCCGCGGTGCGGTCGATGCCGTGCGCGCCGAGGAAGAGCCGGTCGACGTGCAGGCCCTGCAGCGCGGCGAGCGCCACCGGGCCGACCAGCGCGTCGGACGGGGTGCGCATCCCGCCGGTGAGCACCACGACGTGCCCGGCCTGCTGCGACTCGTGCAGCAGCTGCGCCACCGGCACCGAGTTGGTCACGACGGTCAGCTGCGGAACGTGACGGATGGCGCGCGCCAGCTCGTAGGTCGTCGTGCCCGCCGAGATCCCGATGGTGGCGCCTGCCCGCACCATCCGGGCGGCGGCCGCCGCGATCGCCGACTTCTCGGCCGTCATCATCAGCGACTTCGCGCGGAACCCCGGCTCGTCGGTGGCCCGGGGCACGATCGCCAGGGCCCCGCCGTGGACCCGCTCGACCAGCCCCTCGCCGTCGAGCTTCTCGATGTCGCGCCGCACCGTCATGTCCGAGACGCCGAGCTGCTCGACCAGCTCGGACACCCGCGCCGCCCCCGCCTCCTCGACGATCGCGAGGATGGCGGCCCGGCGTTGGCTGGCGAGCACGCTCACCGCTCTCGCACCACAGCGGCGGTGCGCGGCGGTAGCACCAGCACCGGGCCGGCCGCGGCATCGGTGACGAGGTCGTGGCCTCGGGCGGCGACCTCGCACGGCTCGTCGGTGTGGTTGAGCACGAACAGCCAGCTGCCGGATGCCGACCGGCGCCGCACCCGCTCGACCCCGGCCGGCGCCACCGGGAGCGGCTCGACCCCGGCCGCGCCGACGACGTCGTCGAGCAGGGAGGTGAGCGTGGCGTCATCCGGCAGGGTGCCGAGGTACCACGCCGCACCGTCGCCGACCGGGCGCCGGGTGACCGCCGGCCGTCCGGCGAGCGGGCCGCCGGTGTACGTGCGCAGCACCTCGGCCGTCGTGCCGGTCCCGGGTGCCGCGCCTGCCTCGGGCGTCGTGCCGGACGGCGGAGGCACCCGGGCATCCTCGCTCCAGACCGTGCCACGGCCGCCGCCGGAGAGGGCCACGTGCTCACCGTCCCGCAGCGGGAAGAACTCCTCGACCCGGATGCCGAGCAGCTCGCGGAACGCCCCGGGGTACCCGTCCAGGCGCACGTGGTCGTCGCGGTCGCTGATCCCGGAGAAATAGGTGACCAGCACCTGGGCGCCGCCCTCGGCTGCCGCGCGCACGGCATCCGCCTGCGCGTCGGAGACGAGAGACCGGGTCGGCACGACGACCACCCGGTAGGCCGACAGGTCGGTGTCGGGGTGTACGACATCGCAGGTGACACCGCGGTCCCGGAGCAGCCGGTGCACCGTGTGCGCGGCCGCCACCGGGTCGAGGGCGCCGCTCGGCATGCA
>JBOFLR010000324.1:0-1806 GCA_051657965.1 Dermatophilaceae bacterium | reverse complement strand
GTCGCGGTGCTCGACCCGGCGAGGGAGCAGCACGTGCTGCCGCTCGCCCTCCATCCGGCGATGACGTTCACCGGCACCGCGATGGACCTCGACCGGTTGCTCGACTGCGTGTTCGGCGTCACGGCCGACGACGCGCTGCGCCCGATGGCCGAGGCGCTCGTCGTCGAGATGGGCGGCGAGCCGATGTGGGTGGCCGAGGCCGACCGGGCCGCCTACCACTGCGGCCTCGCACACGGTGCGAACCACCTGGTCACCCTCACCAGCGAGGCGCTCGAAGTGCTCACGGCCGCCGGGGTGGCCGAGCCGCGCCGGCTGCTCGGGCCGTTGATGCGGGCCGCGCTCGACAACGCGCTGCGCCGGGGTGATGCAGCCCTCACCGGGCCGGTCGCGCGCGGCGACATCGGTACCGTGAGCGAGCACCTGGGCGTGCTCGACGAGCGGGCGCCCGACGTGCGACCCAGCTATGTGGCGCTCGCCCGGGCCACCGCGCTGCGCGCCCTCGACAGCGGGCGGCTGCGGCCGTCATCCGCCGAGCCCCTGCTCGACTCCCTCTCCGAGAGGACACCGGAGTGACCGCCACCCGACCGGCCCTGGAGGTGACCGCATCCGCGACACCGCGCGTGGCCCACACCCGGGCCGAGCTGCGGGCCGCGCGCGATGCGCTGGCCAGCCGTGACATCGCCGTGGTCATGACCATGGGTGCGCTGCACGACGGTCATGCCGAGCTGATCCGCACCGCGCGGGCGCGGCACGACCACGTGGTCGTCACGATCTTCCTCAACCCGCTCCAGTTCGGGCCGAAGGAGGATCTCTCTCGATATCCGCACACGCTCGAGGCCGACCTGGCGCTCTGCACGACGGCCGGCGTCGACCTGGTGTTCGCGCCGACGCCCGACGTCGTGTACGAGGGCGGCGACCCCGGCGTCCGTGTGTCGGCCGGCCCGCTGGGCGAGGTGCTGGAGGGCGCGTCGCGTCCTGGTCACTTCGACGGCGTGCTCACCGTGGTCGGCAAGCTGCTGCACCTCACTGCGGCCCGCAGCGCGTACTTCGGTCAGAAGGACGCCCAGCAGCTGCTCCTCATCCGCCGGATGGTGCGCGATCTCGACTTCCCCGTGGAGGTCGTGTCGGTACCCACGGTGCGCGAGCCCGACGGCCTGGCCCTGAGCAGTCGCAACACCTACCTCACCGACTCCGACCGCGAGGTGGCGCTGTGCCTGAGCCGCGCACTGCGCGCCGGGGCCGGTGCCGCGCCGTTCGGCCCTTCTGCGGTTCGGCGGGCGGCGCGCGAGGTGCTGGTCGAGGAGCCGCTCGCGCTCGTCGACTACCTCGTGCTCGTGCACTCGCACACGCTCGCCGATGTCCCGGAGTGGTACCGCGGCGAGGCGCTGCTCGCGGTGGCCGCCCGGGTGGGCACGACGCGGCTCATCGACAACACGCCGGTGCTCGTCGGGCCTGGCGGGGGCGCCATTGAGGTCTTCTCCGACGTCCCACATGCCGGGGTCGAACGGTGAACGGCGTGGACGCAGCGTCGAACGGTCTCCTGACGCCGGGCGAGCGCACGGTCGCGGTACCCCGCCGGCTGGCCGCGCCGGACCCGGGGTGGCAGGTCGGCGCGGACGTGGTCGTCGTGGGGTCGGGCATCGGCGGGCTGACCTGTGCCCTACGACTGCGCGAGCAGGTCGACCGGGTGCTGCTCGTCACCAAGACCGTGCTCTCGGCGGGGTCCACGGCGTGGGCCCAGGGCGGCATCGCCGCAGCGCTCGACCCGGACGACACCCCCGAGGAGCACCTGCACGACACCCTCGT
>JBOFLR010000323.1:0-18250 GCA_051657965.1 Dermatophilaceae bacterium | reverse complement strand
ATCGCCGCAGCGCTGGGCGCCCGCCCCTCGGAGGTGGTCTTCACCTCCGGCGGCACCGAGGCCGACAACCTCGCGGTGATCGGCGCGCACACCGCCCGGCAGGCCGCCGATGCACGGCGGCGGCGGGTCGTCGCCAGCGCGGTCGAGCACCACGCCGTGCTCGACCCCGTGCAGCATCTGGCCGCCGACCGTGGCGCCGACGTGACCTGGCTGGAGCCCGACCGGTGCGGGTACATCGCCGTCGACGACCTCCGCGCCGTCCTCGCCGAGCACCCCGACCAGGTCAGCGTCGTGTCGGTGATGTGGGCCAACAACGAGGTCGGAACGGTACAGCCGATCGCGGAACTCGCTGCCGTGGCGCGCGAGCACAGGGTGCCGTTCCACACCGATGCCGTGCAGGCCGTGGCCCATCTCCCGGCCCGCTTCGAGGAGTCCGGTGCCGACCTGATGACGGTCAGCGCCCACAAGGTGGGCGGGCCGCACGGCGTCGGGGCGTTGCTGGCCCGCCGGGACGCGCCGCTGGCGCCGCTGGTCTTCGGTGGGGGGCAGGAGCGGCAGGTGCGCAGCGGCACCCTCGACGTGCCCGGCATCCGCGCCTTCGCCGTCGCCCTCGAGGAGACGGTCGCCGTGCGGGATGTCGAGAGCAAGCGGGTCCTCGGCCTGCGCGACCGGCTGGTCGAGGGCGCGCTGGCGCTCGGTCTCGGCATCACGGTCAGTGGCTGCTGGCGGTCGGGGGATGCCGAGGGGCGACTGGCGAACAACGCGCACCTTCTCGTCCCGGGATGCGAGGGCGACTCGCTGCTCTACTTGCTCGACGCCGCAGGTATCGAGTGCAGCACCGGGTCGGCCTGCCGTGCCGGGGTACCGCAGCCGAGCCACGTGCTGCTCGCCATGGGATACACCGACACCGAGGCCCGCGGGGCGCTCCGGCTCTCGTTCGGGCACACCTCCACCGAGGCCGACGTCGATGCCGTGCTCGCCGCGCTGCCGGGTGTGGTCCAGCGCGCGCGGAGGGCCGGGGGAGCGCACTGATGCGCGTCGTGGCCGCGATGTCCGGCGGGGTCGACTCGGCGGTGGCCGCGGCCCGGGCGCTCGAGGCGGGGCACGAGGTGGTCGGGGTGCACCTCGCGCTCTCCAGGTCGGCCGCGACGCTGCGCGAGTCGGCACGCGGCTGCTGCACCCTCGAGGATGCCGGTGACGCTCGCCGGGTCGCCGACCGGCTCGGCGTCCCGTTCTACGTGTGGGACCTCGCGGACCGGTTCGAGCGCGATGTCGTCGCCGACTTCGTCGCCGAGTACGCCGCGGGCCGCACCCCCAACCCGTGCCTGCGCTGCAACGAGACGATCAAGTTCGCGGCGTTGCTCGACAAGGCGGTGGCGCTGGGCTTCGACGCGGTCGCCACCGGCCACTACGCCCAGGTGGTCGACGGGCCGGCGGGTCGCGAGCTGCACCGGGCCCTCGACCCCGACAAAGACCAGTCGTACGTGCTCGGCGTGCTCGACGCCGACCAGCTCGCCCGGGCGCTGTTCCCTCTCGGCGGGTCGACCAAGGGCCAGGTGCGCGAGGAGGCCGCGGCGCGCGGGTTCGCCGTCGCCCGCAAGCCGGACAGCCACGACATCTGCTTCATCCCCGACGGCGACACGCGCGGCTGGCTCAGCGAGCGGCTGGGGGAGCGGCCCGGTGAGCTGGTCGATGCCGGCACGGGCGCGGTGGTGGGCCGGCACGCCGGCACGCACGGGTTCACGGTGGGGCAGCGTCGTGGCCTCGGGCTCGACCGGTCCGCGCTCGACGGGGACCCGCGCTATGTGGTCGAGGTGGATGCCGCGGCGAACCGGGTGCTCATCGGCACGGCCGACCTGCTCGGCGTCGACGTGCTCGAGGGCACGCACCTGCGCTGGTGCGGCCCGGCGCCGGCCGGCCGGGTCGTGGTGGGGGCCCAGGTACGCGCGCATGGCGAGGAGGTGCCCGCCACCGTGCGGGTGACGAGCTGCCCGACCTCGGGTTCCGCGCGAGCGGGTGGCCACGGGCCGTCGACGGATGGGTCGTCGCAGGGCGGGACCGCCGCGGATGCAGGGACGGAGACGTTCGCCGAGCAGGCGGCATCCGTGGTGGTCCGGTTGGAGCGGCGAGTGCGCGGCGTGGCGCCCGGGCAGTCGGTGGTGCTCTACGACGGCACCCGAGTGGTCGGGTCGGCCACGATCACCGGTACGTCCCGCGCCGGCTGAGCCGATGGGGGACGGTTCGGGCGTCACGCCGGCCGCCCGGCTGGCCGCGGACCGGGCGGCGCTGCGGGCTCGGCTGGTCGCGATGGAGCGCGACATGGAGCGGCTGCACGCGGCGTCCCGGGACTCCAACGCCGACGACGAGCACGACCCGGAGGGGCAGACCATCGCCTACGAGCGCTCCCAGCTGGCGGCGCTGATCGCCGGCGCACGGCGTCGGCTGGCCGAGCTCGAGGCGGCGGCGACGCGGCTCGACGAGGGGGCATGGGGCCGGTGTGAGGTGTGCGCCGAGCCGATCCCGCACGAGCGGCTCGAGGCTCGACCGACAGCGCGCACCTGCGTGCGGTGCGCCGAGCCCGCCGCGCGTCGAGGCCGCTGAGCCGTCGGTCGAGTCTGCGACGCTCGAGTCTCGTCGGTGCGCCTGGGGCGAGGACCGCGGCGGGAATGTTGCGCTTTCAACTATCGTTGTGCCGACGTCCGCGAGACCGCAGGATCCATGCCGAGGAGGACCCGTGCCCGCCGTCACCGTGCCGAACATCCTGACCCTTCCCCGCGTCGTCGAGCCGGACGCCACCGCGGTGTCACGTCCGGTGCGCTCGGTCACCACGGCGCCCCAGGGCTTCGAGGGCGAGGGCTTCCCGGTTCGCCGTGCGTTCGCCGGCGTCGACCTCACCGCGCTCGACCCGTTCATCCACATGGACCAGATGGGTGAGGTCGAGTACGCGCCCGGCGAGCCCAAGGGCACCGCCTGGCACCCGCACCGCGGCTTCGAGACGGTGACCTACATCATCGACGGCACCTTCGTACACCGCGACAGCCACGGCGGCGGCGGCGTCATCACCGACGGCGACACCCAGTGGATGACGGCCGGCTCCGGCCTGCTGCACATCGAGGTACCGCCCGAGGAGCTGGTCGTGAGTGGCGGCCTGTTCCACGGCCTGCAGCTGTGGGTCAACCTCCCGCGCGAGCAGAAGATGGCGCCGCCGCGCTACCAGGACATCCGCGGCGGTGACGTCGCGCTCCTCTCCAGCCCCGACGGCGGCGCACTCGTGCGCGTCATCGCCGGCGAGCTCGACGGCCATCAGGGCCCGGGCATCACCCACACGCCGATCACCGTGCTGCACGCGACGATCGCGCCCGGGGCGCGAGTGCGCCTGCCGTGGGACCCGGCATACAACGCGCTGGTCTACTCGCTGAACGGCACGGGCACCGTCGGGCCGGACCGTCGGCCGTTGCGGACGGGCCAGCTCGCCGTGCTCGGTGCCGGCGACGTCGTCGAGGTGGGTGCCGACG
This sequence comes from Dermatophilaceae bacterium, assembly GCA_051657965.1. Classification (GTDB taxonomy): domain Bacteria; phylum Actinomycetota; class Actinomycetes; order Actinomycetales; family Dermatophilaceae; genus JBOFLG01. Next base: position 14,735 of record JBOFLR010000323.1, on the reverse strand, counting down.
ACAGCCAGGAGAGCCGCAGCCCCAGCCTCGACCTCTACCTCCTCGGTGGGCGCCCGATCCGCGAGCCGGTGGCGGCGTACGGTCCGTTCGTCATGAACACCCGGGCCGAGCTGGTGCAGGCGTTCGAGGACTTCCAGGCCGGCCGGCTCGGCACCATCCCCTCCGAGCCGCACCCCGGCCACGACGTCCTGTGACGTCGATACTCACGAGTCGCATTCTGGCTCAGCGCTTCTCGCAGGCGAGGTTGTCCTTCTGGCGGTCGAGACCCCGGTTGGCCCGCATCGTCTCGGCGTAGAGCGCGTCGCTGCGCGTGCAGGTGGTCACCGGCCGGCTGCTGCCACGGCGATGTCGCCACCGTAGAGGTAGGCGGCGCGCCGCAGACGGATCGGCGAGCGTCATCCGTTCGGACGACGGTACCGCCCTGGGCCTCGGCCGAGCACCCGGGCCATCGCCCGTACCGCCGGGTCGGCCGCGGTCTCCGGCAGCCCGGCGTAGCAGAGCACCAGCCCACGAGCGGTGCACTCCACGGAGTACGCCGACAGCGGGCTGACCGCCACCCCGGCATCGAGGCAGCGCGAGGCGATGTCGAGGTCGTCGACCTCGTCGGCGAGCCGGAGCACCACGTGCAGCCCGGCCTCCACGCCGGAGAGTGCGGCATCGGGCAGGTGCCGCGCCACCGCTGCGACCAGTGCCGCCCGGCGCGCGGCGTACGTGCGGGCCACCCGGGCGTGGTGCGCGGCCAGCGCGCCGGATGACGCGAACTCGGCGAGGGCGAGCCCCGTGGCCTCGTTGACGACCAAACCGCGTGACTCCAGCCCGACCCGCAGCCGCTCCCGGAGCCGGGCGGGTGGCACGACCCACGCGACGCGCAGCGACGGCGCCACGAGCTTGGACGCGGTGCCGACGTAGACGACGTGCTCGTCGGCTCCGGGCAGCGATCGCAGGGCGGGCAACGGTGAGACGTCGTAGCGGAACTCGCCGTCGTAGTCGTCCTCGACCACGACCATGCCGCTGCGCCGGGCGCGCTCGAGCAGCGCGACGCGGCGGGTCACCGGCATCCGTGCACCGAGGGGGTACTGGTGCGACGGGGTCACGTACACGGCGGCGGCGTCGCGGGGGAGCAGGGCGGGGTCGAGACCGTCGTCGTCGACCGGTACCGGGACGCACCGCACCCCGGATGCCGTGAACGCGGTCCACGCCTCGGCGTAGCCGGGGTCCTCGAGGGCCACCACCTCGCCGACCCACCCGAGTGCTGCGGGAACGGCGTGCAGCGAGCCCCCGATGCCCGGCACGACGAGGATGTCGTCGGGGTCCACGACCACGCCCCGAGCCCGCCTCAGGTGGTCGGCCAGCACCTGCCGCAACCGGGTGTGCGGCGGCCCGGCTCCGGCGTCGTTGCCCGGCGTCACCGATGCGGCGGCCCGCCAGGCGCGGCGCCAGGCGGCGGTGTCGACGAGCGTGGTGTCGGGGCGGCCGGGGCGCAGGTCCCAGCGTGGCGCAGACTGCTCGGACGGGGCGGCGGCGGCGATGTCGGCGCACGGCGCCACGTGGGTGGCGGCACCTGCGCGCGCCGCGTCATCCGCTCCTGGCGCCACGACCACGCCCGAGCCGGCCCGGCTGGTGACGAACCCGGCGGCCGCGAGCTCGTCGTAGGCGGCGACCACCGGGCCCCGGGACAGCCCGAGGGTGGCCGCGAGCGAGCGGGTCGAGGGCAGGGTGTCGCCGGGGCGGAGCCGGCCGGTCCGCAGCTCGGAGACGACGGCGTCGGCGAGGCGGTGCCGCAGTGGCGCCGAGCCGGGCGGCACGTCGAGGGCGAGCTCGACGGGACGGGGCGTGCGCGGCATCCGGTCAAGATACTGGTCCTCGCGAAAGCACCCACACTGGACCTGGGCCCAGGCCAGTTCGATGGTGTGCACTGGGCGACATGGACGAGAGGATGACGCCGTGAGCGGACTCGAGACGCGGCCCTGCCGCGACGGCGGTGACGCCGACCTGCCCGCCGACCAGGCGGGCGCGGTGGCGCGCGGACCCGCCGGTCCGGCGCCCGTCGTCGAGAGGCTCACCCGCTACGCCGACCGCAGCGTCCCCGACCGCGAGGCCCTCGACGCGGTGCTCGACGAGGCGATGCACGGCACCCTCGCCACCGTCGTCGACGGCCGTCCGCTCGCCGTGCCGATGTTCTTCGCGCGCGACGGCGACCGGGTGCTCGTGCACGGCTCGACGGGGGCCGGTGCGCTGCGCCGGGTCGCGGCCGGGGCCCCCGCCGCCTTCGCCGTCACGATCCTCGACGGGCTGGTCGTGGCGCACTCCACGTTCGAGTCGTCGGCCAACTACCGTTCGGCCGTGCTGTACGGCGAGCTCGTCACGCTGTCCGGTGCGGAGCAGGCGCACGCCCTCGAGGTGCTCTCGGACCGCCTCATCCCCGGCCGGGTCGCCGAGGTCGGCGAGTCCACCCGCAAGGAGCTCGCCGCCACCCTGGCGATGGCCCTGCCCATCACCGACGGCCGGTGGGTGCTCAAGACGCGAAGCGGCGGGCCCACGCCGCCCGACGTACCCACCGACGCCTGGTGCGGCGTGGTGCCGCTGCGCACCGTCGCGGGGGAGCCCGAGCCGGCCGGCTGGAGCGTCGACGCCGGCACCGAGGTGCCCGAGTCGGTGCGCGCGCTCGTCGCGAGGTCGGCCCCGTGACCGCTCCCTCGGCCACCGGCGACGTCTCCGCCGGGCCCCGCACCCACGAGCGTCCCGAGGGCGAGCCGGCCGGCGGCGCCCTGGCGACCCGGGCGCCGGATGACGGGACACGCGTCGTGCGCGCCACCGGGGTCGGCTCGTGGCCGGGCACGTCGAGCCGCGAGGCGGTACGGACCGTCCGCGACCTGCTGACCGACGGTGATGGGCTCGGCATCCCCTACCTCCCGGAGACCCCGGCGCGCGGGCCGGGCGCGGACATCGTCGGACGCGGCGCCGGGCTGCTCGTCGACCTGCCGGTCGACCTCCAGCCGAGCGGATGGCGACTCGTCGACCGCCCGGGGCGTGACGCCGGCCGCACCGCCGCGCTGCTCCGCGAGGACCTCGACGAGCTCGCCGAGGCGTACGACGGGTACACCGGCCCCCTCAAGGTGCAGGTGTGCGGGCCGTTCACGCTCGCGGCCACGCTCCAGCTGCCGCGCGGTGAGCGGGTCCTCACCGACCGGGGCGCCACAGCCGAGCTCGTCGCGTCTCTCGCCGAGGGCGTGCGTGGCCACGTCGCCGACGTGCGTCGGCTCGTCCCCGGCGCCGACGTCGTGCTGCAGGTCGACGAGCCGTCGATCGTCGCGGTGCTCGAGGGCTCCCTTCCTACGGTCTCCGGCTACGGCCGGGTGCGCTCGGTCGAGCCGCCGGTCGTGACGGCGGGGCTGCGCGAGGTGACCGGGGCGCACGACGGGCGCGCCGTCATCCACTCCTGCCACCCGGCCGCACCGCTGGCGCTGCTGCGCTCGACCGGGGCGAGCGCCGTCTCGGTCGACCTCACGGCCGCCTCGCCCGCGCGCTGGGAGTCGGTCGCTGTCACCGTCGAGGCGGGTACCGCGATGTGGGGCGGCGTGCTGCCCACCGACGGCTCGGGGTCGGCCACCGCGGCACACCGCGCCGTGCTCGCCGGCCTGGAGCGGGCGGGGCTGGGCGTCGACGCGCTCGCACGTCTGGTCGTGACCCCGGCGTGCGGACTTGCCGCACTCACACCCGCCGGGGCTCAGGACGTTTCACGTCAGGCGCTCGACACCGCGCGCCGGCTCACCGAGGAGACGTGATGACGAGACGTCCACGCGTGCCGTGGCAGGCCAAGTACCTGGCGCTGGCCCTGATCTGGGGGTCGAGCTTCCTGTTGATGAAGGTGGGTCTCGCGGCGCTGCATCCGATCCAGATCTCCACGCTGCGCATCCTCGCCGGTGCCGCCGTGCTCGTGGTCCTGCTGCGGATGACGGGTGCGCGCCTCCCACGCCAGCGGCGGGTCTGGGGGCATCTCGCGTTCTGCTCGCTGTTCCTCACCGTGCTGCCGTTCACCGGGTTCGTCGTGGGGGAGACCAGGGTGAGCTCGGCACTGGCCGGCATCGGGAACGCGGCCACGCCGATCGTGGCCGTGCTGGTCGGGCTGGTGCTGCTGCCCTCTGAACGACTCACCGGTGCACGGCTGTCCGCGGTGGTCGCCGGTTTCGTCGGGGTGGTCGTCATCGCCGAGCCGTGGAACCTGGAGGGTCGCCCCGACCCGCTGGGCTTCGCGGTCATCCTCGCCGCCGCCTCGTGCTACGGCGTCGGGTGGATCTGGAACCGGAGGTTCCTCGCCGACGCCGACCTCGGCGGGCTGAGCCAGCCTGCCGCGCTGTTGGTCTGTGGCGCGGTGCTGGTGCTGCCGGTGTGGCTCGGTTGGTGGTGGCTCGACCGCGACCGGTTCGACGCGCCGTGGTCACTGGCTCCCGATGCGTCGATGGCCGAGCACCCGGTCTGGCTGGCGCTGGCGTGCACGGTGGTGCTCGGCGTACTGGGTACCGGTCTGGCCTACATGTTCCAGTACGACGTCGCTCGCGGTGCCGGCGCCATCGTGTCGACCACGGTCACCTACCTCATCCCGGTGGTGTCGGTGCTGCTCGGGGTGCTGGTCCTCGGCGAGCGGCTCGGGGCGGCCCAGCTGGCGGGTTTCGCGGTCGTGCTGTCGGCCGCGGTCGTCATCAACCGCCGGCCGCGTGTCCGACCGCTGGCCGGAGCCGAGCCGGTCGCCGCGGCATCCCGCTGATCGGCGAGACCCGCGTCCGACGCCCCGAGGCCGGCCCGCGACAGTAGACTCCCGCCCGTGGTGATCCGGGGGAGCGCAGCGTGGCGACGGAGCTAGGCGCCGCGGTCGACGACCGACGACACGAGGACGGCGTCATGCGTCTCGGTGCGGCGGCGCGGGCATGGCGCACGCTGGTGGTGGCGGCACTGGCCGTGGGCTTCACTGCGGGGAGCCTCGTCGGCGACGACCACTGGTGGCCGTTCGCACCGTGGCGGATGTTCTCGACGTCGACCCCACCCGGCGGTGCGGTGGTCTACCTGTCGATCGAGACGCGCACGGACCGAGACTCCGCGTGGCGTCCCGCCGGCATCACGCCGGAGACGGTCGGGCTGAACCGGGCCGAGGTCGAGGGTCGCGTCCCGCAGATCGTCGCCGACCCGTCGATGCTCGGCACGCTCGCCGGCGCGCACGCCCGGTTGCGTCCTGACGACCCGCGCTGGTCTGGGGTCCGGCTGGTGCGCAACGCCGCGGTGCTCGACGGCCGGGCGCCCACCGGTGAGGTGCGCCGGACCGTGCTCGCCAGCTGGTCGGCGGACTCACCGTGACCGCCGTCCGCCGGTTCCTCTTCCCGCCGCTCCCGCTCGCGCGGGTGGCGATCCTCGCCCGGCTGGTCTACGCCTTCGTGATCGTCGACGTCCTGCTGCTGCACACCTCGGGGCACTACCACGGTTGGGCCGACCCGGTGTGGTACCAGCCGCTGGTGATGGGAGAGCTGCTCGCCCTGCCGGCGGCATCCGTGGTGCTCGTCGAGGTGCTGCGCTGGTCGTGCGTCGCCGCGTCGCTGCTCGCGATCGCCGGCCGGATGCCGCGCCTGGCCGGCCTGGTCGTCGCGATCAGCTGGACCTGGTACCAGTACGTCGCGTTCTCGTACGGGAAGGTCGACCACGACCGCGCCGACTTCGTGCTGGCCCTGTTCCTGCTCCCTACGGTGCTGGCGGTCTCGCTCACCGACCGGCGGCGCAGCGAGTCCGCCGGCTTCGTGCTCCGCGCGATCCAGCTGGCCGCCATCGCCACCTACTTCTTCTCGGCCTGGGCGAAGCTGCGCTTCGGTGGTCCGGAATGGGTCAACTCCGCGACGATGGCCCGGGCCGTGGTGCGCCGGGGAACCTGGCTCGGTGAGCAGTTCCTCGCGATCCCCTGGTCGCTGCACGCGTTCCAGTGGGTGCTCCTCACCGTGGAGCTGCTCGCGCCGGTGATCTTCCTGCTCAGCGAGCGGTGGCGCCGGCGGATGGTCTACGCGTGGTTCGGCTTCCACGCCTCGGTGTACGCGACGATCACCATCGCGTTCTGGCCGCATCTGGTGATGATGCTGGCGTTCCTCCCGCTCGAGGAGTATCGCGACCGGCTGGCCGGATGGTGGCGTCGCCGCCGCGCCCGGCCGGTGGTCCGACGAGCGACGCCGCTCCGCCAGTGAACTGTCGACGGCTGTCGGTGAACCGCGGGTGACCTCACCGACCGCCGGCGGCTCGCGGTCGCCGCGCGCGGTCGCTGTCGGCGGCGCCCCGGTCAGCTGGGCCGTGGCGGCGTGAGGCCGCAGGCCGGCGTGCCACCGGGGAGCCGGTACCGGTTACGGGCTACCCAGCGGTAGACCAGACCGGCGAGCTGGTTGATGCCGGGAAGCCGCAAGGCCACGCCCGCCGGCCGCCACCACGGGTGCGAGTCGAGGAGCAGGCGGGCCACGGCATCCTGCGCCGAGTGCACTCGCCCGTGGGTGTCGACGTACTGCAGCGCGAGCCTGCACTGCTCCTCGGTCAGGCCGTAGTGGCCGAGGTCGACCCACTGCGAGGCGGTCACCGTGCCGCGGCGCGGTGGTGTCCAACGCGCCGCCACCCCGGCCAGGCGGGTACAGATGCCGCAGTCGCCGTCGAAAACCAGCAGCGGTGGGTCGGGACGGGGCGTGTCCGGCGGGGTGAGCATGACCCCAATCATCACACGGTGGTTCGGCCTCGACCGGGCCAGCGATGTGCGGGCCGCTCGTGCGCGAGCATCCAGGTGCGCGCCGCGACGGCCACGGCAGCGGATGGAGCTGGATCAGTCGGCGGGCGGGTGCACCTCGCGGCGCAGGATCTTGCCGGTCGGGCCCTTCGGCAGCGCGTCGACCACCCAGATCCGGCGCGGATACTTGTAGGCGGCGATGCGCTCCCTGGCGAACGCGACGACATCCTCCGGGGTGGCGGTCGAGCCCTCGCGCAGCGCGATCGCAGCACCGACCTGCTCGCCGTACAGCTCGTCGGGGATGCCGACGACCGCCACCTCGAGCACGTCGGGATGCTGGTAGACGACCTCCTCGACCTCGCGCGGGTAGACGTTCATGCCACCGCGGATGATGAGGTCCTTCGCACGGTCGACGATGGTGAAGTAGCCCTCGTCGTCGACCGTAGCGAGGTCGCCGGTGCGGAACCAGCCGTCGGGGATCGCCTCGGCCGTCGCCTCCGGGTTCTGCCAGTAGCCCTTCATCACGTTGTCACCGCGGATGGCGATCTCGCCCACCTCGCCGGTCGGCACGTCGGCACCGGTGGCGTCGACGACGCGCATCTCGCAGCCCGGGATGGCGACGCCGATGGTGCCGGGCTTCCGCTCGCGGTCGGGCAGGTTGAAGCTCGCCACCGGAGATGTCTCGGACAGGCCGTACCCCTCGAGGATGACGCATCCGAGCTTGGCCTCGAACGACCGCATCACCTCCAGCGGCATCGCCGAGCCGCCCGAGACGCAGGTGCGCAGCGAGGAGGCGTCCATGCCGTCGGACCGCGGGTGGGCGAGGATCGCGGCGTACATCGTGGGCACGCCCTGCATCACCGTCACCCGCTCCTTCTCGATGACCTCGATCGCGGCCTCGGGGTCGAAGCGGGGGATGAGCGCGAGGCTCGCGCCGGCCACGGTCGCGGCGTTCAGCCCGACGACGAGCCCGAAGACGTGGAAGAGCGGCAGGCAGCCCATGACCACGTCGTCACCGGTGAGCTGCTGGATGACGGTGGCCGACCGGCCGGCGTTGAGCCGGATGTTGCGGTGCGTGAGCTCGGCGCCCTTGGGCCGGCCGGTCGTGCCCGAGGTGTAGAGGATGACGGCCGTGTCGCCGTCGGCGCGGTCGACGGGCTCGGTCACCGGGCTCGTCGTCGGGAGGGCCGGGTCGGTGGACGGCCCGGCGTGGTCGAGGCTGCCCTCGACCGGGCCCATCGGCCCGCACTCGACGATGCGGGTGCCGCTGGCCGCGGCGCCCTTCGTGGCCTCGCCGACGAAGTCGGGCCACACGAAGGCGATCTTGGCGCCCGAGTTCGTGAAGAAGAAGTCGATCTCGGCCGACTTCAGCAGGGGGTTCATCGGCACGACGACGCCGCCGGCCAACAGGATGGCCCAGTAGGCGACGGGGTACGCCGGCACGTTCGGCAGGATGACCGCCACCCGGTCCCCGGGCGCGATCCCGCCCTCGCGCAGCTGTCCTGCGGTCGTCGCCGCCAGCTCGTGCAACTGGGCATAGGTGACGCCCTGTCCGCCCACGCGCAGTGCGTCCCGGTCGGGGTGGGCGGCCGCGGTAGCGGTGAGAGTGCTGGCGAGATTGGTCATGGACGGCTCTCCTGTCCGGCAGCGTCGGCGGGCTGCGCCCATCCTCGCCCCGACAGGCACAGCGCGCCAGGGCACCGATCCGCTCGAGCGCCGGCGGTGGACATCGACGAGATCGCTCGGGCGGCGTCGGTGGGCTGCGGCAGGATGACGCCGTGGACGACACGATGAGCGGCATCCCGGAGGACCCGGGGGCGGACGCGCCGGCTGCGGCCGTGCCGGATGAGGTTCGCGCGCAGTGGACGGTGCTGGCCGACGAGGCCCGAGGCCACCAATTCGCCTACCACGTCAAGGACGCACCGACGATCAGCGACGGCGAGTACGACGCGCTGATCCGGCGGCTGAACGACCTCGAGGACGCCCATCCGTCACTGCGCACTCCCGACAGCCCTACCCAGCAGGTCGGGGGAGCGGCGTTCTCCACCGAGTTCCGAGCCGTCGACCATCTCGAGCGCATGCTCAGCCTCGACAACACCTTCAGCCCCGACGAGCTCGCCGCCTGGGCCGCCCGAGTCGAGCGCGATGCCGGCGGCGCCGACGTGCACTGGCTGTGCGAGCTGAAGATCGACGGCTTGGCGGTCAACCTGCTCTACGAGCGGGGAACGCTCACTCGGGCCCTCACCCGTGGCGACGGTCGTACGGGCGAGGACGTCACGCTGAACGTGCGCACCATCCACGGCGTCCCGCACCGGCTCGCCGGTTCCGACCACCCCGCCCGGGTCGAGGTCCGCGGTGAGGTGTACTTCCCGGTCGAAGCGTTCGCCGAGCTGAACGCCTCGCTCGTCGAGGCCGGGAAGGCGCCCTACGCCAACCCACGCAACACCGCAGCGGGTTCGCTCCGCCAGAAGGACCCGCGCGTCACGGCGAGTCGTCAGCTGCGGATGTTGGTGCACGGCATCGGCTTTCGTGACGGCCTCGACCTCACGCGGCAGTCGCAGGCCTACGACCTCTTCGCGCGCTGGGGCCTGCCCGTCTCCACGCGTGCGCAGGTGGTCGGCACCGTGGAGGAGGTCCAGGGGTTCATCGCCGGGTACGCGGACCGGCGGCACGATGTCGAGCACGAGATCGACGGCGTGGTCGTCAAGGTCGACGAGATCGCCGTCCAGCGCCGTCTCGGCTCCACCTCGCGCGCGCCGCGTTGGGCGATCGCGTTCAAGTACCCCCCGGAGGAGGTGAACACCAGGCTCCTCGACATCCAGGTCAATGTCGGCCGCACCGGCCGGGTCACCCCGTTCGGTCTGATGACGCCGGTCACCGTCGCCGGGTCCACGGTGTCGATGGCCACCCTGCACAACGCGCACGAGGTCACCCGCAAGGGCGTGCTCATCGGCGACACGGTGGTGCTCCGCAAGGCGGGTGACGTCATCCCCGAGATTCTCGGGCCGGTCGTCGACCTGCGCGACGGCACCGAGCGCGAGTTCGTCATGCCCACCCACTGCCCGTCCTGCGGCACCGAGCTCGCCCACGAGAAGGAGGGCGACAAGGACATCCGCTGCCCCAACGCCCGGTCGTGCCCCAGCCAGCTCCGGGAGCGACTGTTCTCGCTGGCGTCCCGTGGTGCGTTCGACATCGAGGCGCTCGGCTGGGAGGCGGCCATCGCGCTCGTCGACCCCGAGTACAACCGGCCGGCCGATGCCGCCGAGCCCTCGCAGGAGCCGGTGCTCGAGAACGAGGCCGGGCTGTTCGACCTGCGTCTCGAGCAGCTCGCCGGCGTCGAGGTGTGGCGCCAGCGCAAGGTCGAGGGCGAGCCCGGCCCGTGGGCGAGAGAGCTGTTCTTCTTCACCAAGCCCACGGCGAAGAAGCCGAGCGTCCCTCGCGCGAACACCGAGCGGATGCTCGAGCAGATCGAGCGGGCCAAGGAGCAGCCGCTGTGGCGGGTGCTCGTGGCCCTGTCCATCCGGCACGTCGGCCCCACTGCGGCGCGTGCCATCGCGCGGCGGTTCGGGTCCATGGACGATGTGCGCGCGGCATCCGTCGAGGAGCTCGCGGGCACCGAGGGCGTCGGCCCGGTCATCGCCGAGGCGGTGCGCGAGTGGTTCGACCGGCCGGGCAACGAGTGGCACGTCGCGATCGTCGACGCGTGGGCGGCATCCGGCGTGCGGATGGTCGACGAGCGTGACGAGAGCGTCGAGCAGACCCTCGCCGGGATGACGATCGTCGTCACCGGGTCGCTCGACGGCTTTTCCCGCGACGAGATCAAGGAGGCGATTCTCGCTCACGGCGGAAAGGCGTCGGGCTCGGTCTCGAAGAAGACCGACTACGTGGTCGTCGGCGAGAACGCGGGCACCAAGGAGGCGAAGGCGCGCGAGCTCGGGCTGCCGATCCTCGACGAGGCCGGCTTCCGCCGGCTGCTCGACACCGGCAGCCCCGACTGAGACATCGGTCGCCGTGGGCGCTCGCTGTCCGGCTGCGCCGGGCGGATCGAGGTCGACGAGCACCACGGTGGTGTGCAGCAGACCGCCTCGACGACGGAGGAGTGCCGACACGTCGGTGGCCCCGAGGTGCGCGGTGCCCGGCGCCCCCGACGGCGGCGTGCTGGATGCCGCCGTCGCCAGGTCCGCCGTCGCCAGGTCCGCCGTCGCCAGGTCCGTCGGCAGCGGTCAGCGGACGTGGGCGACTCCGGTCACTCGATGTCGCCGAGGAATGCCGGCCTCAGGGCCGCATCGCCCCCGAGGTGCGAGGGAAGCTCACCGACCGTCACGGTGACGGTGTGACGACCAGCGCACAGCTCGAACACCTCGGTGGTGGCGTAGGTGCCGAACTGGTTCGGCTTGGCCGGTGTGATGACGTCGGCGAGGGTGGCGCCGTCCACCGTCGTCTCTATCGTGGAGGAGGTCTCCGGGTAGTTGATGAAGAACACGATGCGGTACTCGCATGTCCTCGCGATGTCGAACTCGAATGTCGTCGTCGCGTTGGGGCGCAGATCGCCCAACGGCACATGGAAGGGCTCGGCACACGCGGTGGCGGGAGCCACCGCGCCCGGGTCGGTGACTGCGTGAGCGGCGCCGGCACCGAGGCCGACCGTCAGTACGGTGGCCGCGGCCACCGCACCGATCCTCGAGGATGCAGAACGCGTGGGCATGGTGGGTCTCCCGTTCATCTGGTCTGACGCGGCCGTCAGGGCCGCACTCGTACCGGCCACATGCAACCGGCCCGCACCGCGCGGGGCCAATCCCAACTCGTCATAACCCGGCAGTCCTGGTGACCACCACCGATCCGGATCGGTCGTGGTCGTCACGGACGTCGTCGTGCCACACCGAGTGAACGCCCCGCCCGTCGCCGGCTGGATACGGTTGCGCGGTGGAACTCACCTTGCGTCATCTCGCGGCGTTGAGCGCGATCGACGAAGAAGGGAGCATCGGACGCGCGGCAGCGCGTCTCGGCATGTCGCAGCCGGCGCTCACCGCTCAGCTCCACCGCATCGAGCGAGAGCTCGGCGAGGTGGTGTTCGAGCGCAGCCGCACCGGGGTCGTCGCGACCCGGACCGGGCGGCGGGTCCTGGTCCATGCCAGGGCCGCGCTGACGTCTGTGACCCGGTTGCGCGAGGAGGTGCAGAGCCTCCCGACAGGTGCCAGGGTCATCCGACTAGGAGGGCACGGGCCGCTCGTCGTGGCGCTGACCGAGCGGCTGTCAGCCACCGTCGCGCCGGACCTCACCGTGGCGGCGCGAGCCGAGAAGTCCTCGCACGTGCTCGACCAGGAGCTGGTGCAGGGCAAGCTCGACTTCGCGCTCCTGCGCCAGCATCCCGGACACGAGGTGCCGCTCGGCGCGGGCGCCGACGAGCAGGTCGTCGTCGAGCGCGAGCCGGTCTTCGTCGGGTTCTCTCGCGGACACGACCTGGCGTCGCGGGAGGTGGTCGACCTGGCGGACCTGCGCGACGAGTCGTGGGTGATCGACCCTGACGACGACACCGGTGAGACCGAACTGCTCCGCGAGGCCTGCCTCCGGGCGGGCTTCGAGCCGCGACCCGGCCTGATCACCGGCGACAACGGCGTGGCCCGCAGCTTCATCGGCAGCGGCCGGGCCGTGGCGCTGTTCGAAGCGCGCGCCGCCCAGGACGACACCCTCGTGGTCCGGCCGCTGCGAGGCGACCCGATCTACATCCGCCTCGTGCTGCGGTGGCGACGCGGCGCCGAGCTCGCGGTCGAGCCCGGCGTCGTCACCGGCGCTCTGGAGGCCCTCTACGAGGAGGTGGCCACGCGGCATCCCGTGTATCGCCGGTGGCGTGAGCGGCGTGGCCTGACCGGCGACGACACCGGGAGGGTGGAGCGCACGGCCCGCGGGCCCGGCCAGGGATGACGCGACGACCCGGCGGGCCTGGATCGGCGTGGCCCGCCGGGTCGCGTTCGGGGCACCCGGGTCACCCGGATGCCGCCGGTCAGGGAGCGCGCCGCGCCTCGACCGCCCTGGTGGTGATCGACGGAGCGCCCACCGACCCGCGTCCGCCGTCAGCGGTGTGCACCGCACGGACCTCGAGCGGACGGTCCGAGACGATGTCGAGTACTCCGACGAGCAGGCCGGTGCCGCGGTCGACGGCCTCGTCGAGGGCGCAGCAGTCGTCCATGGTCGCGTGGCCCGCCGGCAGCTCGAGCTTGGCGAACGGCCTCGCCGGCTGGACGTCCGGCTCTCGACCGATGGTCTTGCCGTCGAGCACGAGCGGGGCGAACCGCTTCTCCAGCTGCGCCGGGCAGGTCGAGGGGTTGTCGATGAGCACCGCGGTTGCATACCGCCCGGGCACGACGGCGCACGGTCCGGAGCGCTCCTCGTGACCGTCGTGCTCACCGTCGGTCGGCGGTCGCGTGCCGCAGACCACCTCGACCACGTAGTGGTACCTGCACTTCGGCACGACGACACGCACCTTCTTGCCGGCGACGACGACCCCGTCGGCCACGACGTCGATGGTGCCGGCGAACTCCTGGTCGCGGTCGGCGCACGGCCGGCTTCCCACCCAGACGACCTCGAAGGTCAGGACGTGCGTCTCGTCGCCGGCGAGCGGGCCGTAGCCGCCGGCCGGGGTGATCGACTCGACGAACTGCGCCGTGTCACCGGTGGCCTCGAGGTGCACGTTGCCGGTGCTCTTGACGGCGGCGGCGATGAGGGCGGAGAGGGTCGCCACGATGCTGCCGGGGTCGACGCCGCTGACGTGCGTGCCGCCGGTCGCCGCGGTGATCCGCGTGGCCTGGCCCGCGGTGCCCGCGCTGGGGCACGTCGCGTAGTCGCCGGCATCCGCGTTCGGGTCGCCGTCGAGCGCGTCGGTGGCACCGGTCGTGGTGCTGACTGCGACGACCGTGATCTCGGCGCCGGTGAGGTCGGCCGTGGTGGACGCCTCCGTGATCGCCGTGGCCAGCCCGGTGAGGTCGGTGCAGATCGGGTCGTGCCCGGGAGCGTCCCCGAACCAGACGACGATCCGCTTGCTCTCCGGTCGCCAGCCGATGGACCCGTTCGTGGCCAGCTCGTGGAGGGCGTAGAGCTGTCCCTCGGAGGTGTCGCCGCCTTGGGCAGCTGCCCAGGTGCCGATGGCGGTGCTCACCGCGGTGTGGTCGGTCGTTGGGGCCAGCTGATGCTGGAACGCGTAGGAGTTGACCTCGGGGACAGGGAAGTCGCGGTAGTTGCCGACGCCCCAGGCGACGTCGAAGGCGGCCAACGCCGGGTCGCCGAGGATGGCGCCCGCACCGGCTTTGACGGCCTCGATGACCGAGGTCATGCTCCCGGTCGTGTCGGCGAGGAGGTACACGTCGGCCTTCGGTGCGGTGCCGTTCGGCGGCACCGTGACCGTGATCGTCTCGGTCCGCCGGTCGCACTTGTCGAGCCGCCAGTCGTTGCGCGACGGGTCGATCGTCACCGGCTCGCGAGGCGGGGTCGGCGTCGCGACGAGCGGAGGGTCGAAGACCGGGACGAAGGGGTCGTGTCCGAGGGTCGCAACGAACTCCCGGTACGGCGTGATCGTCCCGTCCTCCGTGACGACGGCGCTGGCCACCGTGTTGCCGCCGCCCTCGGCGACCCCGTGGTAGATCGTGACGCGGTCGCCCGTCGGCAGTCGGGTCTCGGTGTTGCCCGCGGGGGACGCGGGGGCGCCGAGGACCTCGGCGAGGTGGTCCCGCACGCTGGCGGGCAGGCTGGTGTTCTTCCTCTTCTTGGTGGTCATCGGATGTCGCTTCCGAGCGTGGCGGGCCGATCCCCAGTCCGTCTGGCCGCTCACGATGAAGGAGGGCGCGGCAGCGCCCGTGATACCTCTGCGCCCTCCCGCCCGCCGCACGCGCGCGGCGGCGGGCGCATGTACGGCGCAGGAACAGCGTCGGCTCGGTCTCGGTCAGCGGCTCTGCAGCGCGTCGAGCGCCACCGCCATCGCGGCGGCCACCCGGAAGTCGAGACG
>JBOFLR010000322.1:0-4716 GCA_051657965.1 Dermatophilaceae bacterium | reverse complement strand
TCGCTCATCACCACCACCCCGGACGCGCCGTCGTTGAGCGGGCAGCAGTTGCCGGCGGTGACCGTGCCCTGCTCGCGGAACACCGGCTGCAGCGCCGACACCGCCTCCATGGTCACCCCGGCGCGCGGCCCGTCGTCGGTGTCGACGACCGAGCCGTCGGCGAGCGTGACGGGCAGGATCTCGCGCGCGAAGAAGCCGTCGGCGATAGCCTTCTCGGCCCGGTTCTGGCTGGTCACGCCCCACTCGTCCTGGCGCTCGCGGGTGACCCCACGCAGCGTCGCGACATTCTCGGCGGTCTGGCCCATCGCGATGTACACGTCCGGGAGCCCGGCGCCGTCGCGCGGGTCGGTCCACACCGCGTTGCTGGCGGCCAGCTCGGCGGTGCGCGCGGCGGCATCGGCGAACAGCGGGTTCTGCACGTCCTCGTCACTGCCACCCGCACCGGCGAAGCTCGTGTACTGGCTGACGCACTCGACGCCGCCCACGACGAACGCGTCGCCCTCGCCGGCTCTGATCGCGTGGAACGCCATCCGCAGCGTCTGGGTCGAGCTCGCGCAGAACCGGTTCACCGTGGCGGCCGGCAGGTGGTCGAGCCCGCCCAGCACGGCGACGACCCGCGCCAGGTTCGACCCGTGCCGCCCGCTGGGCTCCGCGCAGCCCCAGTAGAGATCGTCGATCGTGGCCGGGTCGAGCGCGGGCACCTTCTCGAGCAGGCCGGCCAGCACCTGCACCGAGAGGTCGTCGGGCCGCACCTCCCGCAGCGAGCCCTTGAACGCGCGCCCGATCGGCGTACGGGCAGTGGCGACGATGACGGCCTCGGTCATGTGGTCCTCCTCAGGTGGGGCGGGCGCGCAGTCGGATGACGGCTGCGCGCCGCGGCCAGGTGAGCGCTTGCTCACCTCGTTCGGTCAGCCTAGCCCGGACAGCGGAGGACCCGCCGGCGACGCGTGGTCGGCAGCGATGACGCGAGCCCGGCCACGGTGGCGATGGCGCGGGGCCGGCGATCGTGGCGATGATGAGGCATGGACACATCACGAAGCCGGGCAGCGTCGGGGTCACCGTACGAGGGGAGCGTCGGGTTCTCCCGCGCGGTCCGCGTCGGCCAACACATCGCGGTGAGCGGCACCGCACCGATCCAGCCCGACGGCCGGGTCTCGAAGGACCCGGCGCAGCAGGCCCGGCGCTGCTGGGAGATCGCGCTCGCCGCGCTCGCCGAGCTCGGCGGCCGGCGCGAGGACGTCATCCGCACCCGGCAGTTCATCACCGACGTCGACGTCGTCGACGCGGTCTCGACGGTGCACGGCGAGACGTTCGGCGGCATCCGGCCGGCGAGCACGATGGTCGTGGTGGCCGGGCTACTGGACCCGCGCTGGACGGTCGAGGTCGAGCTCGACGCGATCGTCGCCGACACTGCGCCCCCCGAAGCCGGATGATGCGACCGGCTCCTGAAACCGGATGACGCGACCGCCCAGTCACGTCAGGCCCCCCGCAGGGCGGACTGGGGACTCTCGTCCGCGGTGAGCTCGACCGGGGTGTCCTGCGGCGGAGGCACCGGGTCGTGCCGCCGGCGGAGCCGCACCGCCCACCGGCCGCGCGGCCCGCGGGACTCGCCGGCGACCTCGGTCGGAGCCACCTCGGTGCCGCTCTCGCGCACCGCCTGGCCGGCGGCCACCGCCACCGGCCCGACCCCTTCACCACGGCGCGGCTCGGGGGCCCGGTCGGCCGTGTCGGCGCCCCAGACCCCGAGCGCGGCGCACACAGTGGGGAGCAGGGCGGCGGCGACGCGGGCGTAGCCGGCGGCCGACGGGTGGAACCGGTCGCTGCTGAACAGCTCGTGCGGAGCCGCCGCGAACTCGGGGCCGAGGAGGTCCCCGAGCGACACCGTGCGGCCGCCCGCCTCGACCACGGCGACGGTCTGCGCGGCCGCGAGGTCGCGCGACCAGCGGGTCATGAGCGAGCGCAGCGGCTGCCGGATGGGCTGCACCGTGCCGAGGTCGGGACAGGTGCCGACCACGACCTCGGCGCCGAGCGCGCGCGCCCGGCGGACCAGCTGCTCGACGTGCCGCACGGCCGCGGAGCGTTCGATGCGGTGCGTCACGTCGTTGGCGCCGATCATCACGAGCACGACGTGCGGTCGCATGACGTGCTCGAGGGCACCGGCGAGCTGACGGTCGAGATCGCTGGACTCGGCGCCGACGACCGCGGTGTTGGTGAGCTGCACCGGGCGCCCGGTGAGTGCGGCGACCCCGCTCGCGACGATCGCGCCGACCGTCTCGTGCGGCGAGTCGGCGCCGAGGCCCGCGGCCGAGCTGTCGCCGAGCATCACCAGCTGCACCGGCTCGCCGTGGCCGGTGCCGTATCTGCCTCCGTCATCGGGGGAGTCGTCGAACGGCCGGCCGATCACCCGGCGGGCGAGCGCTGCCTCGGCCTTGATCACGCCGTAGCCGAGAGCGCCGAGAGCGGCCCCGGCGGCAGCCAGCCCACCTCCGCCATAGGCGGCCGTGGCCGCGATCCTGCGGGCTCGACGTGCTCGTCCCATGACGGTGCTACCTCCTTCACGCGGGTGGACCCCTTACCGTAACGCCGGTCCGCTCCGGCTCGTGCCGGCCCGACCCGGGGTGTGCCCGCTCAGCCGCGCTTCTCGGCCCGGAGGGTGTAGGTGAGGGGGAGCCGTTCGGGGCGCTCGGTGAGGCGCCACTCGTCATCCGCCGCGTCGTGCGTCATCCGCCCCGGCAGAGCCTCCCACGGCACGCTGGGGTGTTCGACGAACGTCGTCAGGGTGAAGCCGCGGTCGAGTAGCGCGGTGACGACCTCCCCGAGGCCGTGGCTCCACTCGAGGGTGCGGGTGTGGGCGAACTCGACGTCGGTCTCGACGTACGTGCCGGGCTCGTCGAACTCCTGCGGTTCGGGCGTCTCGAAGTAGGGGTAGCCGACCTGGAGCCCGTCGCGCGACTCGTCCAGCGCCAGGAGCATCGGGTGGCCTTCGCGGATGAACAGCACGCCTCCCGGGCGGAGCACGGTGTCGACGACCTCGGCCCAGCGGCGGATGTCGGGCAGCCAGCCCAGCGCGCCGATGCCGGTGTAGACCAGGTCGAAGGTGCGACCGCCGAGGGCGGCCGGCGCGCCGTAGACGTCGGACTCCACGAAGTCGACCGGCGTCCCGGTGCGCTCGGCGAGGCGGCGTGCCTCGGCGAGGGAGGCCGGCGAGAGGTCCAGGCCGGTCATCCGGGCACCGAGGCGCGCGAGCGAGACGGTGTCGGTGCCGATGTGGCACTGCAGGTGGATGCCGTGCAGGCCCGCGACGTCGCCGAGCAGCGGCCGGTCGAAGCGCACCACCGCGCTGAGGTAGGCCGGGTCGGCGACGAACCGGTCGACCGCGTAGCCGCGGCTGCGAGCATGGGCGGGCGCTCGCTCGTCCCAGCTGGCCCGGTTCACCTCGAGGTACTCGTCGGAGCTCATGGCGGCCATCGTGGCGCATTGGCCGGATGCCGTGCGCGACGTTTACGCGGCGCGCGAGGTTCGGCCTGCGAGAGCGAGGCCGTGCTCGTCATCCGGGCTGGGCGCAAGCCGACTCGATCGGCGGAGGCGACGTCGCCTGCGTGCGAGGATGGCCGGCGTGAAGTATGCCGAGCACGTCGCCGACCTCGTCGGGAACACCCCTCTCGTCCGCCTCACCTCGGTCACCGAGGGCGTCGCCGCGACCGTGTTGGCCAAGGTCGAATACCTCAACCCCGGCGGCTCGGTCAAGGACCGCATCGCGCTGAAGATGGTCGAGGCCGCCGAGGCCTCCGGCGAGCTGCGACCGGGCGGTGTCATCGTCGAGCCGACGTCGGGCAACACCGGCGTCGGCCTGGCCCTGGTGGCGCAGCGCCGTGGGTACACCTGCATCTTCGTGTGCCCCGACAAGGTGTCCGAGGACAAGCGCAACGTGCTCAAGGCCTACGGCGCCGAGGTCGTGGTGTGCCCCACCGCGGTGCCGCCCGACCACCCCGACTCGTACTACTCGGTGTCCGACCGGTTGGTGCGCGACACCCCCGGCGCGTGGAAGCCCGACCAGTACTCCAACCCGAACGGCCCTCTCTCGCACTACGAGTCGACCGGACCGGAGATCTGGCGCGACACCGAGGGTCGGCTCACGCACTTCGTCACCGGTGCCGGCACCGGCGGCACCATCTCGGGTGCCGGCCGGTACCTGCGCGAGGTCTCTGCCGACCGGCCCAGGGGGCGGGTGCGGGTGGTCGCAGCCGACCCCGAGGGTTCGGTCTACAGCGGTGGCACCGGCCGGCCCTACCTGGTCGAGGGGGTCGGAGAGGACTTCTGGCCGCGTGCCTACGACCCGAGCCAGGTCGACGAGGTGGTCGCCGTGAGTGACGCCGACTCGTTCGCGATGACCCGCCGGCTGGCCCGCGAGGAGGGTCTGCTCGTCGGCGGCTCGTGCGGCATGGCCGTGGTCGCCGCGCTGCGGGTGGCGCGCGACCTGCCCGCAGACGCCGTGGTCGTCGTGCTGCTGCCGGACTCCGGCCGCGGGTATCTCTCGAAGATCTTCAACGACGAGTGGATGCAGTCGTACGGCTTCTTGCACACCGAGGCCGGCCGCACGGTCGGCGACGTGCTGCGGGCGAAGGACGGCGACATCCCGGCGCTGGTGCACACCCATCCGAGCGAGACGCTGCGAGACGCCATCGAGATCCTCCGCGAGTACGGCGTCTCGCAGAT